>JBARRC010000111.1:0-2306 GCA_049644045.1 Phycisphaerae bacterium | reverse complement strand
TCCGGAAGGAGCAGTACCCAATCGTATCAGTGACACGTATCGTCATAACTTCGTTCTCCGGTATTGCACACGTGTTCGGGACTGACACAGACATGATACCGTATCCCGTGCAGGTGGGCCGCGCGTATTCTGGCCTGGAGCGGGCTTGTCCTCGATCCAGAGGGAGTCACTCCTGCCGCCGGCTATCGCACGTTTTTCGAAAGGCATCCGCTTCCCCTCCAGCCCTGCGACCTGGAATCCGGGCGAGAGAAGCTCCACTTACGTCAACGAGCTGTCACGTGCCGTCGCTTGTCGCTCGGCTCATATACTATACTCCCGCGCACCCAGCAATCGCCGACGAGACGAAAGGAACCTGAACGCAACTTCTGCAACGGACAACAATTCTTTTCATATATTCGGACCTCCAAATCAAGCGAAAAGTTTTAGTTTAAGATGTCGTGGAAACCTTTGTAACCAGCGCGGCTTCGGGGCTCGACGTTTTCGACGCTACCTCATCGATCCGACGTGCGTGGACTTGCCCGCGAGGCGAAGCCGGTTTGCCAGGGCTTGACCCACAAAGGACGTGTCTCTGATTAACACTGTATGCGCACCTCGCTTGTGCTACGATCTACGAACCATGGCGAGTGACGAGCTGGAGTTTGTGGAATGGCTGCGTGGTCAGCGGCGCGATCATCCCGCGGTGAAGCTTGGCATCGGGGACGATATGGCGATCGTGGAGGCGCTGCCGGGGCGAATTCTCGTTTCATCCGACATGATTCTTGACGGGGTGCATTTCGACACCGGCTGCCAGTCGTTGTCACAGATCGGACGCAAGGCCATCGCATGTAGCCTCAGCGACTGCGCAGCTATGGCCGTCCGCCCTGTGGCGGCCACGGTATCTGTCGCGTTGCCGACTGCTAACCCACTCACGGATGCGCAGGAGCTCTTTCGCGGGATGTTCGCCATCGCGGATGAATATGAGTTGGCGATCGCGGGCGGTGACACGACGCGATGGGATCATCCGCTGGCGATTGATGTGGCTATCACCGCTATCCCCTATGACGGGATCGAGCCGGTGACCCGATCGGGAGCGAAGCCGGGCGATACACTCTACGTGACGGGATACCTGGGAGGGAGTCTGCTGGGACGCCATCTTGGCTTCACTCCGCGCGTCCGCGAAGCGCGGACGTTGGCTGATCGGTTGGGTGAGCGCCTGCACGCGATGATTGATATCAGCGATGGCCTGGCGCTCGACCTGTGGCGGATGTGCCGGGCATCGAACGTCGGGGCGACGCTCGTCGAGCGTCAGCTAGAACCCGTCATCAGCGATGACGCGAAGCGAGCGGCAATAGCGGACGGTAATACACCCCTCGATCATGCCCTGGGTGATGGCGAGGATTTCGAGTTGTTATTGGCGGTGGACGGTGACGTGGCCGACACCGGCCTGACCTTACACCCAGTGGGTCAGGTGACCGGAGGCGACCTGCTGCTGCGACGAACCGGCGGGGGGATCGAGCCGCTTGAACCCAAGGGCTACGTGCCTTGACGGTGACCGGACAGCGCGCTACTTGGGAAACGACTTCACCGGATGCCACGTTTGCGCTCGGTGATGCACTGGGGCAATCGCTCGTGGGCGGGTTGACGATCGGACTGGTCGGCCCACTTGGAGCCGGCAAGACGCAGCTCGTCAAGGGCATCGCAGCCGGTAACGCCGTCGATGATGTTCGCAAAGTCACGAGTCCTACGTTCACATTGGTGCATGAGTACCCGGGTCGGCTCACCCTCTATCATGTCGACGCCTATCGCTTGACCGGGGCACCGGAACTGATCGCGCTGGGGTTCGACGAACTGATCCGGCCCGACGCAGCCGTGGTTGTCGAATGGGCGGACCGTGTACGGCCGGCGATCCCGGATGAAGCGCTGTGGGTCGAGTTAACACCAACGGGCAACACAAGCCGCACCCTTGCGTTTCACGCCACTGGCAGTGAGGCAATCCGTTGCCTGGACCATCTTCGAGCTGCATACCGTTGACATGATTCGCACGGACCTCTATGGTCAAACCGTACCGTGTTGACGCGATGATCGACTAGTGCTCCGTCACCGTTGATTTGATGGATCGGACCGGGCATCCTTGTCGTTCGGTTGGTGGCATGGCCAAGCGCAGCGCCGCCATGAGCTTGGATGAGCTTGTTGGTGCAAATGCACATGGGTGGCATGGGCAAAGTTCGACCCACACGGGTCGAGCTTTGCCCGTGCTTTCCGGTTCCTAGGAGTTGCCCACGGGCAAGCTCCGCCGCGCTTTGCGGCTCCGCTTGCCCATGCCACCC
>JBARRC010000110.1:0-5880 GCA_049644045.1 Phycisphaerae bacterium | reverse complement strand
GATCTACGTCAGGGACGAGTGCGACAGCGCATTCGTGGGTTACAAGAACAGCATGCAGGCGGGGTCCAAGTATACCCTCGACGGCTGGTTCGCCGATGACATCCACTTGGGTGTGCCTGAATGCGACATGGTCGCTTATGAGGTCGCCGTTAAAGGACCCGGGACCTTGATCTTCGACCTCCGAACCACGCTCATCAACAACGACCCGGAGAACGGAGGGGTGATTCCCGGTACACGAGCAAGCTTCGATTCTTCTGGGGATCATGTCCAGATCGCGCGCGTCGAGATTGATCCGCCGGTCCGGTTGCTTCCAGACCTGTGGATCGGTTTCCTGACCGCCGGCTCCGGCGCCGGCCCGATTGTCACAAACCAGCAGGCAAGTCTTGGCCACACCGAGGATTATTACGCGGTATTCGATGAGGGGTGGGACCTCATATCGTTTCAAGGACAGACCCCTTGGGCCTTCGATGTCACCATCCAATGCGCCGGATCCCCGAATGTTGGTGCCTGCTGCGACATGATTTTCACCGACGAGGACGGTGAGGCTGTCTGCCGCGAACTCCCCGAGATGAACTGCGGGTTCCCCGAGTTTTGGAGGGATGGTGCATCGTGCCAGTCAGCGTGCGAAGGTGGCGTAAGCGACGGGCAGCCCTGCACCCGGCAGGCCGACTGCCCCGGATATAGCTGCGTAGGCGGTCTGCACGACGGGCAGCCGTGCGACCCAGAAGCACCCAACTGTCCGGGTGGTTTCTGCAAGCGCGCCAAATGTCCGGGGCCGTTCCCCTATCCGTGTGGCCAATCAGCGTGCTGTACCCATGACGACTGGTGCTTCAACTACACTGAGAATGAGTGCTACGCGCGCGAACCCGTGGACAAACCGCGCCTCTACGTGCCGGGCGAATACTGCAACATTGGAGGCTTTCACTGTCCGAGGGGTGCGTGCCTGGGCGGAGAAGGCGACTGCACGCTCGCGCACGCGTGGCCCGGCTGCGAGGATCCATGGTGCTGCTCCATCGTGTGCGCGGAGTGGGATGCGTCCTGCTGCCTCTATGAGTGGGACGGGATATGTACGTCCGGCGCCTCCGAGTTATGTCCCGATTGCCCCATCGGCCCCATTACGTTCGTTGATCCGCCAGATGGCGTCATCGACGCACGGCGGCCTTATCCACCGGATGATCCCACCTACCGGGAAGGGATCGATAAGATTGTGGTTGAGGGACCAGACGGCCTGGACACCAGGGATTATTGCTGGACGTTCTGTGACACCAAGGGTGGTTCGGTGAACGACAACAACATCGCTGGCCTTGTTGACAACGAGAACGGAACGTTTGACATCGTCCTGGAACGGTCGATCTCAACCGGGGCCGTGACCACGCTTACCTACGAAGACGACGACGGGAACGTTTACATGGGCGTCTTCACATCCCACCCGGCCAATACCAACTACGACGACGCGTCGGACGCGGCGGACGTTCTTGCGATCATCGACTACATCAACGGTGTGGATACCCCGCCTTGGGATATCAAGTACAGCGCCGACTGTGATCATTCGGGCGTGGTCGGCCCGGCCGACATCCTGTGCGTGATCGACCTGCTCAACGGGGCCGATCAGTTTGATCCGTGGTTCGGTGAATCACTGCCGGCGTCTCGCTAAACCACCGCGGCGAATGTGAACCATGGCCGATTGCCGATTGCCGATTGGGGATTCGCACAGGCCGCAATCCGAAATCCCAAATCCGAAATCGGCAACACTGGTCAGGTGGCATGCTTATCCTTGACGCGTGTGCCAGGGAAGTGAGCATGTTCCTGGCGTTGTCACGCTATGCCCGAAGTATAAGGACGCATTTATGGTTCTCCTCCCCAAAAGGTGCTTGGATTGTGGCGGTCTCGGGGCGTCCACCGAGGTCGGAACGGTCGTTTGATCGGGGGGCCGCTTGGCGTCGTTGGGCGATAGCCGAACAACTTCGCCACATACGTCAACGGCCGCCCGGCCAGTCCTGTAAAGCATCGGCGGCTTGCGTAAAATCCTGGGCGCAAGTTATGATGCCCCCATGCATACTTCAGGTGAGAACGGCGCACCGGGTTGCCCCGCATCGGTCCTTGAACTCGTCGCACGCTTCGACCTGCACTCCGGAACATACAAGCAGCAGACGTACAACGAGACGCAAGTCCGCCGCGAGTTCATCGATCCGCTGTTCAAGGCACTGGGCTGGGACATTGACAACGAAGGGGGCAACGCCGAGGCCTACAAGGACGTCATCCACGAAGACGCCATCAAGATCGGCGGCTCCACCAAAGCCCCCGATTACTGCTTCCGGATCGGCGGTGTTCGCAAGTTTTTCGTCGAGGCTAAGAAACCGGCCGAGGACATCAAGCAGAAACGCGAGCACGCCTACCAGCTCCGCCGCTACGCCTGGACAGCCAAGCTGCCCGTATCGATCCTGACGGACTTCGAGGAATTTGCCGTCTTCGATTGCACCAAGCGCCCCAAGCCGACGGACACGGCTTCCACAGGGCGCATTCTCTACGTTACCTTTGACGAATACCCCCAGCGCTGGGGCGACATTTCCTCCGTCTTCTCCAAGGATGCCATCCTGAAGGGCGCGTTCGACAAGTACGCCGAGTCGGCCAAACGGAAGCGCGGCACGGCCGAAGTCGACACCGAGTTCCTCAAGGAGATCGAGCACTGGCGCGACTGGCTCGCCCGCAACATCGCGCTGCGCAACCCGAGTCTCACCGTACGCGAGCTGAACTATGCCGTCAGCAAGACCATCGACCGCATCATCTTCCTGCGTATGTGCGAGGATCGCGGCGTTGAAACGTACGCACAGCTCCGCATCTTGCCCAACGGCCCGGCGGTCTACCCGCGATTGGTCGAGCTGTTCCGCCGCGCCGACGAGCGCTACAACTCCGGCCTCTTCCACTTCGAGCACGAAAAGGACCGAACCGAAGAGCCCGACACGCTCACGCCCGGCCTGACCATCGACGATAAGGTGCTCAAGGACATCGTCAACCGTTTATACTATCCCGAGTGTCCTTATGAGTTCTCGGTCATGCCCTCGGAGATTCTCGGGCAGGTCTACGAGCAGTTCCTGGGCAAGGTCATCACGCTGACCGCCGGGCACCGCGCCAAGATCGAGTACAAGCCGGAGGTCAAGAAAGCCGGCGGCGTCTACTACACCCCCAAGTACATTGTGGACTACATCGTCGAGCACACCGTCGGCAAGCTGCTCGAAGGCAAGAAACCGGCCGACATCGGCCCGATGCTCGACCAGCGCAAACATCGCCGCGCCAGTGATCAGGACCGCGACCGTAAGGGAGCGGACCACACGCTCCGCATCCTCGATCCCGCCTGCGGCAGCGGTTCGTTCCTCCTCGGTGCCTATCAATACCTGCTCGACTGGCACCTTAAATGGTATTTGGAGGACGATCCCGAGAACTGGGCGAAGAAAAAGAACGCGCCGATCTACCAAGTGGGCACTTCCAATCAGAACCGCGCCCGTGAGGAAGCGGCTGACAGACAGAACCGCGCCCGTGAGGAAGCGGCAATTAACGGGCCGCTCCCTCACGGTCGCGGTTCGGAAAGTGCCGCCAACTGGCGACTCACCGTGGCTGAGCGCAAACGGATTCTGCTCAACAACATCTACGGCGTGGACATCGATCCGCAAGCCGTCGAGGTGACGAAACTCTCCCTGTTGCTCAAGGTGCTCGAAGGCGAGTCGCAGCAGACCCTCGACAACCAGTTCCGCCTCTTCCACGAGCGTGCGTTGCCGGACCTCGCTGCCAACATCAAGTGCGGCAACAGCCTCATCGGCCCGGACTTCTACGACGGCAAGCAGCTCGACCTGCTCGACGAGGAGGAGCGCTACCGCATCAACGTCTTCGACTGGCACGCCGAGTTCCCCGAAGTGTTCGCTCCCGCGGGCACACCCATTCCGAACCGCGCCCGTAAGGAAGCGGCCAATGCCCGTCAGGAAGCGGCCAATACACGTCGCCCCTCCGGCACGCCGCTCCCTCACGGTCGCGGTTCGGAACACACCGGCGGCTTCGACGCCGTCATCGGAAACCCGCCGTATGGTTTCCGTGAAATCCATTCCTCGCTCGTCAAACCGTACTTTAAGCAACACTACGCTGCGTCGCACGGGAGTTTTGAGCACTATTTCTTGTTCTACGATCGATCTCTAAGTCTACTCAACCGTGGTGGGCTGCATGGCTTCATAGTGCCAGTCACGTGGTTGACGATCCCCTCTGCTCACTCGCTTCGCAAGTTGATCCTCGACAACTTCAGGATCAGGGAAATCGTGTGGCTGCCTGAACTGGTCTTTCGCAATGCTCAAGTAAATACTCTAATCTCGGTGATAGAACACGGTGTGCCCAGTGAAATCAGCGTAGCAATACACGGATCGACGAACCCGTTCGACACGCCGATGCAGCGCCGCAGCCTGAAGCAGTCGACAGTTATAGCGAATGACTACTTCATCGCGATTTTTGACGAGGCGAACGATGAAAAAGTGATTCGGCGCGTACAAGCGGGTTCGCGCCCCCTATCCGAGTTCGCGCGCCCATGCTCGGGTTACAACCCGTATGAGGTAGGCAAAGGGCAAGCGCCGGACGGGGGACCCCACACAAAGGAGACGGTCCAGTCAAAACCCTACCACGCGACTCAGCAACTTGGACCGGAATGGAAGCCCGAGATCGTCGGACGTGATCTTCGGCGATTTGCGGTCAACGTCACGGGGAAACGGTGGATTAAGTACGGCGCGTGGCTGGCCGCGCCACGCGATCCTGCGAATTTCCTTGGCTCAAGGATTCTGGTACAAGAGATCACCGGGGGAAGCGAACGAAGGATTATCGCAGCATCCTACGACGACGAGCTTTACTACAGCAGAGACGTTATACCGATCAAGACTGACGACTCTCCCGTGCATCCGCTCTTTCTTCTCGGAATCGTAAACTCACGGCTGATGACTTGGTATCATCACCGGCGCAGTCCGAAGGCCAAGAAAGCTCTCTTCCCCAAAGTACTGGTGTCAGACCTGCGCAACCTTCCGATCCCAGCCATTGAGAGATCCAGCACAGTTGATGCCAGGAGGCACGACAGGATGGTCAAGGTAGTCGAACGAATGCTTTCGTTGCACCAGCAACTTGAGGTGGCCAAGACGCCGGTGGACAAGACGGCCATTCAGCGGCAGATCGACGCGACGGATCGGCGGATCGACCAGCTTGTCTACGACCTCTACGGCCTAACCGACGACGAAATCCGCATCGTGGAGGAAGCGACCCAGTGACGATTCCCCTTCCGAACCGCGACCGTGAGGGAGCGGCGAACCTGCCGGACTGCGACCCTGTGGGAGCGCCTGAGGGCGCTCCGCGCACGACCGGGCCGCTTCCTTACGGGCGCGGTTCGGAATGGATCGACGCGACGGATCGGCAGATTGACAACCTGGTCTACGAGCTCTACGACCTGACCGACGAGGAAATCCGCATCGTGGAGGAGGCGACGCAGCGATGACCCCCCTTCCGAACCGCGACCGTGAGGGAGCGGCGAACCTTCCGAACCGCGACTCTGTGGGAGCGGCGAACCTTCCGAACCGCGACTCTGAGGGAGCGGCGAACCTTCCGAACCGCGACCGTGAGGGAGCGACTGAGGGCGCTCCGCGCACGACCGGGCCGCTTCCTGACGGGCGCGGTTCTGTTTGTGGGCCGCTCCCTGAGGGGCGCGGTTCAGAGGCGGGCAACTGGCCTCTCGCCTATCTGATTTCGTTCCCAACTTACGGCACCTGGCTTCACGGAGACGCGCGTGGGTCAGTCGATCGGGATCACAACATACCAGGTACGCCTATGCTCGATTCGGACGAACAGCGTCGATCAAGTGAACGG
>JBARRC010000109.1:0-2889 GCA_049644045.1 Phycisphaerae bacterium | reverse complement strand
TGCCGCGAACCTGCTTGGCAGCGCCGTCGGCCTGCTGGTCGCGACGGTGGCCATGAGCTTCACACCGCCGCGTTGGCTGGCGCTATGGATGGCCGGATTGGTGTTGATCGGCGCGATGGGGTTGTACCCGGGTCTTCGCGTTGCTCAGACCCGACGTTGGGTGGCGGTGTTGGGTGTTTGTGTGGGGATAGTAGTAGTGCAGGTGATCATCGATCCGCCGCATATCCGCCTTGATCCTTACAAATACGGGGCTTACGTGCAGCGGCTTGAGCGACAGGAAGAGGTCAGCCGCGTTGCGGTCGCCCATAGTCCTCGCGGGGTTGTCGAGGCCTATCGCGGGGAGGTCTTCCATGACATGCCGTTTCTGTCGGTCGGTGCCATGCCTCCGTCAATGGCGGTGTTGGTCGTCGATGGCCACGCAGCCGGTTCGGTGCTGAACATCGCCCGGTCGGAAGACGCGGAAGTGATGGATCACACGCTGATGGCCTTTCCCTATTCACTGGCAGCTTGTCCGCTCCCTCACGGTCGCGGTTCGGAGCCAACTACGCCTCGTCCGCTCCCTCACGGTCGCGGTTCGGAGCCAACTCCGCCGCATCTGCGGGTCCTGCTGCTGGGCGAGGCGGGTGGAGGCAATGTCTGGCTGGCGGCACGTCACCAGGCCGCATCGATCGATGTGGTGCAGCCCGACGCCAACATCGCAGCGCTGCTTCGCGGTCCGCTTCAGCAATGGGGTGGGGGTGTGCTGGATCTGCCGAATGTGCAGGTGGTAACGGCTGAGCCGCGCCACCTGGTCGAGCACACGGCTCAGCGTTTCGACCTGATCCAACTGGTTACGCTGGAGTCGATCGCGGCGGGCTCCGGTGGCGTACGCGGGCTGGCGGAGGACCATTTGATCACCGTAGAGGGCATCATCACTTGCCTTGAGTGTCTCACTGATGATGGACTGCTCGTTGCCACGCGTGGCATCCAGACCCCGCCAAGGGACAACGTCAAGCTCTTGGCCACGTTTGCGGCCGCGCTGCGCCGAGTCGGTGTGGCGAACCCCGAAGATCACATAGTCATTGTCCGTGACTTCCTGGCCGTCTGTACGATCGCCAAAGCCTCCCCCTGGACGCCGCAGGAGATTGAACGGGTGCGCCAGGCGTGCGCCGAGCGCGAGCTGACGCCGGTCTGGTTTACCGGTGTCCGGTCCGACGAGCTGAACCAGCCCGACGCGATGCAGAGTCCGCCCGGCGCAGAAGGCGACTGGTACCACTACGCGGCCACGCGGTTGTTCTCGCCCACAGCCGATCGGTTCATCCATGATTGGGCGTTTCACATCCGTCCGCCAACGGATGATCGTCCGTTTTTTCTCGACTTCTGCAAGCTCGCATCCATCGGCAAGCTGAAGGAAGCATTCGGTGACCTGTGGCTGACACGGGCCGAGTTGGCGTTTTTGTTCGTACTCGCCGCGATCGCGATGATCGGCGTGGTCGGCGTGGTGCTCACGCTTCTGCCGTTGTTACTCCTTCGCGAGACGCGTCGCGCGACGGGATGGGGAGCCACCCTGGCGTACTTCGCGGCCATCGGACTGGGGTATCTGCTGCTGGAGATGACCTTTTTATCGCGTCTGACGCGTTGGATCGGTGATCCGGTCAGCGCAGCCGCGGTCACGATTGGCGGGTTTCTGCTCTCTTCCGGACTGGGGAGTCTGACCGCCCAACGTTTCGGCCGTGGATCTACGCGGATGCTCCCTCACCTGATCGTCGGTGTGATCACAGTCGGCTTGGTCGAGTTGCTGGTCGTCGGCCGGCTCACTGGGTTGGTGGGATCAATGCCGTACCTGGCTCGATGCGGCGTGGCTTTCCTGATGATCCTGCCGCTGGGGTACCTGATGGGGTTTCCAATGCCGGCGGGCCTGGCCCGTTTGCACCGGGGCGCGCCGGCGCTGATCCCGTGGGCGTGGGGCGTCAATGGCTTTGCGTCGGTCCTGGCCGCCCCGGCTGCGATAGCCATGGGCATGACCTGGGGCTACACCGCAGCCGGCGGCCTGGCGCTGGGATTATATGCCGCCCCGGTCCTGTTGTTTGGGCGGCTGCCGACACATGCTGTACAGTAGGCAGTGTCTTCATGACGTCATAGAGACCGTGATGAATTGTGGATTGGCGATTGCGGATTGCCGATTGGCGCCCGCTTTGTGGGTCTCCGCTCTCGAATCGAAGGCAACTTATCAACCCTTTCTGTTAAAGAAAGCGATCTTGTGCGGTTGACGTCCCTCGCCTCTCCAAATCATGCGGGCCAAGGCGCTGATTATCAAGGATTCTCTTTTCGATTGCCATAATCCGACCGGGTCAGGGTGCGAGAATCCCTTCTCGCACCTCCTCGACCGGAAACAGCCGCTTGACGGCGGCAAGGTCGCGGCCTGCAAGATTGAGTGCCGGGAACGCCCCTCCGGCCCGTGGACGGATGTAGACATGGCCATCGAGAGCGAAATCACCCTCTTGGGCCAGGAACGCGGCTAAGGAATCTGAATCCCGCGTCATCGCCGTCAACAAAGCCGGCGAAGGCCAAGCGAGTAACACCGTCGTGGCCGTGCTGTGAGATCGGATGATGGACGACCCTGGGTCCCGCGTGGCCCAGCCCCTGTGGACCTGGCGGAACGATTGCTTCTGGACGGGAGGTTAGGTGGCGTAAATCAATAAAGGTATCAAAGCGACTATGATGATCGTGGCTGAATGGTGTAGTTCCATTCGCCGTGGAAGTTGTGACGCTGGATATTCACGTGCTTCATTTCCTCATCCGTCACCTTGCGGCCCGTCGGGTATTTGCGCCGGTCCAAGCGACAGGTCACTTTGAGACCTTTGGCCGTGGCGGTTCCGGAGATCAGCTTCACGATCGTCTCGTAATCCC
>JBARRC010000108.1:0-2975 GCA_049644045.1 Phycisphaerae bacterium | reverse complement strand
GTCGTACTGGGCCCAGACGCGGTGCCCCGCGGCCTGCTACGACGGCGACCCCTGCACGCACGACATTTGCACCAGGGATTGCACGTGCTACTACCCATTCAACTATAGCTGCGGCAGCGGGCCCGGCAACCCATGCCCAGGGGACATCGATTGCGATGGTATCCCTGACGAACTGGACGACGATATCGACGGTGACGGCATTCCCAACGGTGACGATCCGGACGTTGATGGCGACGGGATTCTCAACGGTGACGACCCGGATGTCGACGGCGACGGAATCCCTAACGGGGAGGACAGCGATGTCGACGGTGATGGGCTCGACAATTGTGACGATCCCGACATCGACGGCGACGGCCTCTGCAATGAAGACGATCCGGATATGGACGGTGATGGGATCGACAACGGGGATGACCCCGACGCCGATGGTGATGGTGTTCCCGACGACGCGACGTTGAGCCTCGATCCGAGTTCGATCCCAGCCAAGACCGATTGGCCGGACATGCCGCCCAATATCAGCGAGTCCGACATCACCGTCGCCTGGGATCCGCCGGAATGTGAGGGGACACTTGAGATCGTGGAACTGGCCCTCGAAGGCTACACGCCGCCGAGCGAGGGAACCTTGACGCGGGACAGCGAGACGCTTTGGCGTTACGAGGCCTACGAGGAGCCACAAACCACGCTTTGCTCCGCCCCGGTCAACGTGAAGATCGCCGCGCTAAAGGGCGAGCAGGAACTCGAGCGCGTCAGCGTGCGCGTCCTGCCCGTCCACACCTTCTTCACCACCGGGGCAAATGCCGATTTTCAGAAGGATTATTACTACATCACGTGGAAGTATGCGGCAGTGCTGGCAACAACGCAAGGAGGCTTCAGTGACCCACCTACCTTCAGTACGGACGTTGAGGTCTACTGCGGCACCTGGCCATTGGGCAAGTACGGGTACGCATGTACGACGTGCAACCCGCTTACCGGAAACTGCAGCGTTGTCTTCGGGACCAGCACCTTTACGGGAAGTGAAAACCAAGCCGCGAGCATCATAGGGCATGAATTGGTGCATACGACCGGCGTGACAGACGAATGTGTGACGTACACATGGGAGTTCAACCACGATACGGGCACGGGTATCTTTCAGTGTGATGCGTCGTACCTTGCAGATGTCGTGCAAATGATGAACTGTGAGTGCAGTGGGATCAATTGTCCTCCATAGGAATAACAACAATAGGGGCAAGACATGATACGTATGTCAACAATTGTGCGAGTGGTGGTCGTTCTGCTTGTTCCGTTCAGCGCAGCGTTACAGTCGTCGGACTCGTGTCTCGCGCAACAGCAAACCGAGGAGCCCGACCTTTTTCCTCTAAGTACGGCTTACGTGTTACCTTCAGGATGGACTATGGGGGGAAACGCGTTCTATACTGCGGTTGACTGGGAGGGGCGGCAGTACGGGACTGCTGAGGGAATTGAGGTTCTCATGCGGGTAATCATGGATCGGCGTACGGATCCCGCTGAGCGCGCGAAGGCTCTGAAGACACTAAGTGGTCTTTGGCCCTGGTTGCGCAACAGCGGTCGTATTCCGGAACTCCTCGCTTTGTATGAGACACTCACTGGGCACGAGGAAAAGAGGGGGGTTCTGCGCTGCCTGACTCGTTCTGAGCACGCGCGCGCCTTGCCGTTGTTAAGCCAAATATTGGAAAATGAACAAGACGGTCTGATGCGCTTGGGCGCTGCATGTGCACTGGCGCGGTGGAACGTACGCCGCGGGGTTGCCGAATTGATTCGCATTCATGATACGTGCAAAGACGCTGCGTCGGCTCATTCATATGTCTGCACTACGGCTGCCAATTCATTGGCACGGTTGAATACTCACAAGGGCTGGGGATTTGCGGACCAACAGGTTCGTGAGGCCCTCCTTGGCAGGACAGAGCTCAACGACGATCAGCGAAGAGAGCTGTATCTCAACGAGATCAAGGATTGGTGGTCCAAGAATGAACATCGTTTTCCCGATTGGAAGCCTGGTGATCCGCTCCCTGTGGGGGAGCCGCCGCCCCCGGTTCCACCAATCCCCGGACCAGAAGACGTGTTAGCGTTAAGCGCTGACTGTCTGCAAGCACCGGCCTACGGAAGAACGGGGCAAGACCAAGGGTACTGGAGAGTCGGGCAGGAAAAGGAGGAAGAAGTCACCTGGGAAGGGAAGCTTTATCCGGCGCGGGAGGCCATCGATGTTCTTATGAAAGTGGTCCTGGGACGGGGCAGTGTCGGCAATCACTTTCGCGCCATTCGCTTGCTGCGGAGTGTCGGGAGCCAACTTCGCAATACGGAACGTATACCTCAACTGATGGGACTGTACGGGCAGTCAACCGATCGCTCAGAGAAGGTTGCTCTTCTCTTATGCTTGGCGGAGAGCAAAGACCAACGCGTGCTTCCGCTGTTTGCAGAAATCCTAAACACACGGCAGGAGGACTATTTGCGCCTTCCGGCGGCCTACGGGCTGGCGTTGTGGAACGTACGGAGCGGCCTCCGTGAGCTTATCGAACTCGTGGCAGTTAAACAAACGGAAACCCCAATTCGCCCTCCAGGAATTATCGGCAAAGAGGCCGCACACCTACTTTACCGGGTCAACTATTGGAAATTCTGGTGGGCGCCGGAGGCGCCTCTTCTAGCAGTGTCGGGAGCTCGCACGGAAGTCCGCGATCAAGCTCTGGATTCGTGCCACGCGGAACTGAAGAAGTGGTTCGCGGAGAACGAGCACCGCTTCCCCGATTGGAAGCTCGGCGATCCCTTGCCGGAGATCGAGGTTGTCAAGGAGCCCGTGGCGCCAGACCGAACGGATGAGTAGAGGCGCAAAGGCATGAAAGCGACGGCCAAACCAATCCCTGCTGTAACGACGACAACCCTTGCTGCGGGAACCCGGACCCCTGCTGCAACGCCAACGATCCGTGCTGTGGGAATCCGGACCGATGCTGCAACTCGGACAATCCTTG
>JBARRC010000107.1:0-2415 GCA_049644045.1 Phycisphaerae bacterium | reverse complement strand
CGACGGTGGCAACCGGGTGAGGCGTGCATTGCTGATCACACTTGATCCGGCCTTCCCTTTTAGCCACCGCTTTCCGGGTCGGGCGAGGGGCCGGTCATGGAGGCTGAGTACCACTACTACGACAATGACCTGCTCGAGCACGTCGAGTACGCAAACTTCACCTCCACGTGGTACGGTTACGACGCCGCGCGACGGCTCACGAGTATCGAGCATCGCAGGATGTTGGATACGATCCTGCGGCTCGAATATACCTATACCGACAACGATCTGGTGGCGACCATCACCGAATACGATAATGCAGGGTGGGTCGCGACGGTGACGTTTGCCTACGACAATCGCGGGCGGCTGATCGGCGAAGTCCGCACGGGCGAGAACCCCTACGACCTGACCTATACGTATGATCAGGGCGGGAACCGTCTGACCAAGGTGAACACGCTGAACCCGTTCGAGAGCATCGAGGTCGTGTACCATTACGACATCGAGGACCCGGAAACGTATGACAGCGACAACAACCGTCTGGTGTACTACGAGACGTGCGAGCGTTCCGGGACGCCGTTCTTCATGAGGGGGATGGGGGGCGGCGGCGGAGAGTGTACGCCGGTGTCGACGACGTGGTACTACTACAATAGTGACGGCAACGTGACGGAGGTCTTCACGGTAAAGGAAAACCCGGAGCCGGGCGAGCCGCAGTCCTCGCTTACGCGGCTCGAGTATGCCATAAATGGACAGACGGTCACGTACGTCCTCGGCGAGACGTGGGGCAACGGGCAGGATTACGACGTTACCTACGCCCGGCAGTTCCGGTATGATGGTGCCCGGCAGCGGTACCTGAATCGCCAGCTCGATCCGGAGACGCTCGAACCGGTGCCGGGTGGCGACGTCTGGTCCGACTACGACGGTGATGAAATCTACGGCGACTACATAATCGACGGTCAAACGGCCACCAACCTGCGCTCGTTCGAGCCGGGACTCGCGAAGGTCGATCCGTGGACGAATACCGGCAGCGTGAACACGAGTTACTACCATGGCAACCAGATCGGCACGACGCGGTTTATGACCGATTCCGGTGGAACGGGCGTCTCGCCCGTGGTCTACACAGCTTTCGGAGAGATTATTGCTGGCGAGAGTGACCGCTACGGCTACGCTGGTTCCTGGGGCTACCAGACCGACGAAGCGGGTCTGTTCCCATTCCTCCACGTCGGCCACCGCTACTACGACCCCACCACCGGCCGCTTCCTCCAACGTGATCCGCTCGGGATCTTCGCGAGGTTGAACGTCTACTTATATGTTGGCGCGTCGCCCTTCAGCGCTGTTGACCCCAAAGGGTTGTACCCTTGGGGTTCGAAGTGGGACGTGGAGAAGTGCCAAGGATACTGCCAGAAGAAAGGACGCAAAGGCAAGAAGGGCAGCAAAACCTCGGCAGCAGCGTGCGGATTCCGGTTCAAGACATGCCTCGAAAAATGCAGCGAGGCGGAATTCGACGTGGGTAAGAGTGACGATGTCCCGCAACCACCGGACTGGGACCCCTGGGAGGACGATCCGACCGACGACTTCGCACCGCCAAGCCCGAGTCCCCCGAGCGGTGGCGGGTGCGGATGCACTGGGTTGGAAGCTGTCCCGGTTTTGTGGGTTCTGTGGATTCTACGAACACGGGAGGACCGACGCCGCAGGTGCTACGATGGACGTTCGAGGCCCGGGCGTGTGCGAGCATCCCGCAAGTAGCTCGGATAGGAGCGATGCCGGCTACGCGTGACGACAGTCCGTTGTGCCCCTATTGCGGATACTCTCGGCGAGGGATCGCATCAGAGCTATGCCCGGAATGCGGGAGGTTATGCCTTGCTTTTTTCAGGTCCCTTCCTGGCGACGCGCTGCTACCCTGGGAGAAACGCATTGACAGGCCGCAAGTCTGGCGGTTTCTGCGAACGATAGGAACTGCCTCGTGCCATTACATCCGCTACCTTCATACCCTCGGGCGCCATGGGGACGTACCCCTCTATCAGGGCCGGTGGCTCAACGCCTGGATCGCTCTCAGCGCTATCCTAACGAGCTTCGTTATCTCCTTATTGGACGCGGTGTACGGGTCAATCTGGCGCCACGGTTTGTCTCCAAGATGGATTAACGTGGGGCTGCCGGTGGCGTTACGAGTCGCGTTCTTGTACACTTGGCCATTCTGGATCGCGTGGGGTACGGCGCTCCTAGTAGACCTTCTTGTTATCGCAGGGGTTATCACCGTGACATCGCGCTTGGCTGGGCGGGAAAGCAGGTACGGCGTCGGTCTATCTGCAGTAGGTCCTCCCCTCCTGATCCTCAGTGCGGTCCAGCTGGTGTTCATGAGTGTGCTGCTGCGGATGGGTAGTACGCAGATTCGAGACCTCACGGCGCTTGAGGGCTGGATCGTTGAGTCTGTCACTGTAC
>JBARRC010000106.1:0-4229 GCA_049644045.1 Phycisphaerae bacterium | reverse complement strand
CGACGCCGTCCGGGGGCGGCGCTGCGCTTGCCCCCGGCTATTATAGAGCAGGCCTTCAGCCTGCGACCCCATCCGCGGATTCTGTCATGCACCCGGTGCCAGAAGTTGCCTGTACCCCTCGGTCCAGCGAAACCCTGCCCGAAATGGCGGTTGGGACCTACAATTGACACCCGCCGGTGCGTGCACTACGTTCGCAGACCGCTGCGGAATCACCGTTCTTTTCTATCGGAATCTTTTGGATGATGATCGAACATTTGGTGGTTATAGGGGCCACGGGGGCTGTTGGGCGGGAGTTCTGCGCCCTTCTCGCAGAGCGCGGTTTGCGGCCGGGAAGAATTTCGCTGTTTGCGTCCGCACGCGGGGCGGGAACGCGGATCGTTATAGGCGGTGAACCGATCGAGGTTCGGGAACTGAACGAAAGCGGCTTCGACGGTGTTGACCATGCCATCTTCAGCGCCGGCAGCGAACGGAGCAGGCAGTGGGCACCATTTGCAGTGGCTGCCGGTGCGGTCGTGATCGACAATTCGTCCGCGTTTCGGATGGACCCGACCGTGCCGCTGGTCGTCCCGGAGGTCAACCCGGAGGATATCGCCTCGCACGATGGGATCATCGCCAACCCGAACTGCTCAACGATCATTCTGAACGTCGCGGTCTGGCCGTTGCATCGGATTAACCCGGTCAAGCGCATCATTGTAAGCACCTATCAAGCAGCCAGTGGAGCGGGGGCGGCCGCGATGGAGGAGCTGCGGAGGCAGACCGCAGATTACCTCGCGGGGCGCGAAGTGGTCCCGCGCGTCTTTCCCCATCCGATCGCCTTCAACCTGTTCTCGCACAACACGCCGATCGGGCCGGACGGATACAACACCGAAGAACGGAAGATGATCGATGAGACGCGGAAGGTCTTCCACGAACCGTCGCTTGCGATCTGTGCCACGTGCATCCGCGTGCCCGTCCTGCGTGCTCACAGCGAATCGATCAACCTAACGTTCGAGCAGCCGATCACGCCCGATGAGGTCCGCGAGATTCTATCGAGCGCGCCGGGGGTTGAAGTGGTTGACGACGTGGAGCACGGCCGCTTCCCCATGCCGGTTGACGCGTCGGGACGTGACGATGTCCTGGTCGGCCGCATCCGCCAAGACATCAGCCAGCCCGACGGTCGTGGTATCGAGCTGTTCGTGTGTGGTGATCAACTGCGCAAGGGCGCGGCGCTGAACGCGATCCAGATACTGGAGTTGTTGGCCAAATAGATCAGCAGGCCTCAACGTATCAGCGTGCGGGGAGCGCTCGTCCCGCTCGGCAAGACCTTCGCTTGCGTGATCATGACATTACCTCCTTGAGACTCCTTTTGTGCCGACATCGAAAAGCCTTCTGACGTGAGCCTTTTGGCAACGCCCATGCGCACAAAATGAAGAGCGTAAGACACGACGGTTCCGGTATCACCGCAACCCAACCTTCCTTGTATCCTTGAGGGTTGATACCAAGGCCAACAATCACCGTGCCGTCGGCCGAGATGTCACGGGCTGACAACAATGTCCAGTCGCTCAGATCCAACCCAAAGTCCACCTCCAGGAGGTCTTCCAGATCCCGGATCCCATTCACTTCGTCCCAAATCACCGCCTGAGAACTAGATATGGACCCGACCATAACGGTGCCATCCTCAGACATGGCCAAAGGGCCGAAGCTCCCAAGGGCCTCCATCCCCGTCTCAGCCGACCACCGAAATGCCTGCGTCCCTTCGTCGGAATCACTATACCCGAAGACCACACTCCCGTCGGAGGACACACCGGTTGCGCTGCTGAGGCCGCCGGGACCAGGGAGGTACCCGAGTCCAACCATCCCGGTAGACTCCGTCCACCGGAAGGCTGCGACCTCGCCGATTCCTGTTTGCCCAGTGCCAACCACCACGGAGGCGTCATCGGAGACGCCCCGGGCCTGGCTCTGGAACTGGCCGCCCGGTAGATCGCCCAGGCCGACCATTCCCGTAGCCGCATTCCAAAGGAAGGCCTCCGTCCCCGCCTCCGAAATCCCCGAACCGACGATGAACGATCCATCCGCCGAAACGGCTCTCGCCTCGCTACTGAACGACCCCCCTGAAAGGTCTCCGAGCCCCGTCATCACACCGCCCTCCCAGCGGAAAGCTTCACCGTATGACCCAGACGCAGAGTCACTCCTTCCGACGATAACGGACCCGTCCGCGGACACATCCCGCGCCTCGCTCTCGAAGTCGCCCCCCGGCAGGTCGCCGAGGCCGATCATTCCCTCCTCGAACGTCCAGCGAAACGCCTCGCGACCCGTTGCGGAGCGGCTCGCGCCGACAACAGTGCTGCCATCGGCTGATACGGCGTTTGCCCGGCTCATGGAAGTCCCACCCGGGAAATCACCAAGCCCCATGAACACCGGTTCGCCGAGGGCCGGGCGATACCCGGTCAGCCCACCGAACACCGCGAATGCAACAATTTCGAGCCGGAAACGATGTGGGTTCCTCTGCGTTGTCATAATCCTCACCTCACACACTTGTCTGTGTTGGGTCCCGCGCTCGACCCGCTCTCGAGCCGACGCGGACCCGTAGAAAACTCACGACGGAGGGGTGGCATGCTAAGACCCGCCGTCGGCGGGCGCCGGCATGTTTTCGCGATTGCATGGCGGCGCTGCGCTTGGCCATGCCACCCGGCCGCGAAACAGCATGCTCTGTCAAGCCATTGACGCTTAGGTGGCGAGCAAATAACCGCCCCCCTTAATAAGACACCGCTGCCGACAAAGTGGCGGAGGAAAAAGCACAAATATTCGGTGACCCCGGATCTGCCGAGCGGCGTCTGCGCTTGCGGTTCGCCGATGGAGACGGCTTCACCGCCGGCGGCGTTCAGCCTGCTCACAGTCGATGAGTGTCTGGACCCGGGGCTGACGGGGCCACGGTCGTTTCGCTCGCGCACAAACGAGAAGTGAGTATTCAGGCGGTTTGAGCGTTGAGCCGACACGGTTCGGAGGAAGGCACCTGCCAAACCGCGAAAACTGCCGCGACGCCCGCTTCAGCCCTGCCCACGCATGGCGCGGCGGCGGTCGAGTTCTTTTAGGAAACGCTTACGCAGGCGAATCGCGTCTGGGGTGACCTCGACGAGTTCGTCGTCTTCGATGAACTCAAGGGCCATTTCGAGGGGCATGTTCCTCGCGGGCCTGAGCACTACGGTCTTGTCGGACGAAGCGGCACGGATGTTGGTCATCTTCTTGGCACGGCAAACGTTGACGTCGAGGTCGTTATCGCGGCAGTGTTCGCCGACGATCTGTCCCGCGTAGACCCGCGTGCCTGGACCCACGAATAAATCGCCGCGGTCCGCCAGATTGTTCAGGGCATAAGCGGTTACCTGGCCGGGCTCGTTGGCGATCATGACGCCGTTTTGCCGGCCGGGAATGTCGCCGCGGAAGAACTCATACTCGTAGAAGTTGTGGTGGAGGATCGCGGTGCCGTGGGTGGCGGTGAGCATCCGGTTTCGCAGCCCGATCAGACCGCGGGACGGAATCGTGAACTCCAGCATGGAGGAATCCCCGCGCGTCTCCATCGTCTGGCAGATGCCGCGCCGCCCGCCCATCATTTCCATCACGGTTCCGACGTACTGGCTGGGCACATCGATGACGCAAAGCTCGATCGGTTCAGTCTTCTTGCCGGTGAGCTCGCGGTAGATCACCTTCGGTTTACCCACGGCCAGCTCGAAACCCTCACGCCGCATGTTCTCGATCAAGATGGACAGGTGCAGCATGCCGCGGCCGGAGACGTGAAACTCCTCCGGCGTGAGGCCCGGCTCCACCCGCAAGGCCACGTTGCTCTGCACCTCCTTTTCGAGCCGATCGCGCAAGTGTCGCGACGTAAGGAAGTTGCCCGACCGCCCGGTGAAGGGGGAATCATTTACGCGAAACGTCATGTGGAGCGTCGGCTCGTCGATGCGGATAATGGGAAGCGGTTTGGGATTCTCGAGGCTCGCGATGGTGTTGCCTATGTCCACCGTCTCGAGACCGACCACGGCGCAAATGTCTCCGGCCGACACTTCCGCCACTTTCTTTCGCCCCAGCCCGTCAAAAGCCAACAGCTCGCCGACCCGCTCCTTACGCTGCGTGCCGTCCCGGTGAATGACGGTCACGTCATGACCGGCGCGGATCGTGCCGGCAAAAACGCGCCCGATGCCAATGCGGCCGACGTAATCGCTGTAGTCCAGTGTGGTGATGAGCATCTGAAGCGG
>JBARRC010000105.1:0-5778 GCA_049644045.1 Phycisphaerae bacterium | reverse complement strand
ATAGGGGCAAGTGAGAATAGCCCAGCGATTCATCGCTGGGATGACGTTGCCGGACGAGATCTCAGTCCCGTAGGGACGATTGAACCGACAAGCGGCATTCATCCGTCCCTACGGGACTGGGATCGTTTGCAAACACCACGTTCCCAGCGATAAATCGCTGGGCTATTGGCAAATGTCCCTCCGGGACAAGATTCCGATCCGGCTGTGCGGGCTCGAGAGATGTGGGTAATAGCAAGGCTGAAGCCCGCGGCTTACGGATATCCGTGCGGGCTGAAGCCCGCGGCTCGCATTACGTATATGCACTCGGACGATTATCACAGTGCCTCCTCCGACAAACCAAACCCTCTTGTATTCATTCGATGACGCCGAGTCATTCCCACTCCTTGAGAGTGAAACAATGGCGCGGAGCCCGGTCACTATCCGTACCGAAGGGCGGAGTCCGGAAGATCACCTGCGTATCGTGTGGGATCGGCAGGAACGCGATCCGGCGGAGGTGACAGTGGTCATCATGCTACCGCTGGTCGCAATTGACGGCGACCCACAGCAACTTCTGCTCGACGTGCTGGGTGACGCCAGCGGTTGTGACCTCATTGTGGAAGCGGGCGATGCCCAAGGCTGGGGATTCGGCTATTCGTTTGGCAGTGTCAATGTCTCCGGGTGGCACACGTGTTCAGCCAATGTACAGAAACCGAGCGAATTCTGGGGCGCGCGGCAGCAGGGAGATGTGTCTGGAGTCGTCCCACCCGTGCAACTGTTCCGGCTCAGACTATCAATGAGCGAGTCATGCGAAGGCGTCGACATCGGCTTCGGTGCATTAAGTGTCACCGGTGACGTACGGCTTGCTCCGCCTGGTATTGCGTCCTGATTTCGCCGTACGCAATCCCGCGCCACAGAACCAAACCTCAAGAGCGAGCCGCGGCCTTCAGGCCGCGCGGACGCCCCCGAAAGGACATGCAAAAATCATCCTGACACCTTTTACCCGGGGTCACCTGGCCAGCCAGCGCCGTCCGCCCAAGGTAGGCATGGGCTGCCGTTTTGGGGTACTCGTGGGAGGCTGGGGTTTGGGTGGCGCAGACTGGGTTTTGTCCGGCGGCTCGGTTGGCGGCTCTTCCGGTGGTGGCTCTTCCGTCGGCTCGCCGAGATGCTGGCGGTCCTGACGGCGCCAGTGATCGATGATGTCGTCGAGGTCGCTTTCGACCTCGGCTGCCGCCCAGTGCTTGAAGAAATCGACGTCGCCGCTTTGCGGAGCTGGCTGGGGTAGGGTGACGAGGGTCCGCATGGGCATCAGGACGCTGTCGCCGATCACAAAGGCCTCGCCGGACCGAAGCGCCGGAAGCATCTGAATCACACCCGCGAAATGGTCGCCCACCACCTTCGACACGTAGTGCTGATCCTCCGGGTTGCTGATCCGCATCACGACGAAGCTGTTGCATTGAGCCAGCACGGTCTCAGAGAGTTCCGACGGTCGTTGCGACACGATCATGGCGCTGACGCCGTACTTGCGGCCTTCCCTGGCGACACGCTCAACCGCGGCTCTGGCGAAGTTTCGCCCCTTCTCGACACGCGGGATGTAGTTATGCGCTTCTTCGTACACCAGCAGGGTCGGATGCCGCTGGTGGGCCGGTGTCCAGAAGTTCAGGTCAAACAGCAGGCGCGTGAGGACAGCCACGGTCACATCGACGATCTCGAAGGGGATGCCCGACAGGTCAATGATCGTCAGGTTGCTCCGCGGCTCCACGCGGCCGGTCAAGAGCTTGATCAGATGGTTCATCAAACTGGAGGTTTGCTCCGTCCTTTCCACGGTCTTCAAATGATCGCGGAAGAACGGTGACTTCAGGCCGTGCTCAATGGGACTGAGAAGAAACTCGTACCGACGGTCGTTGTACCGGGTATCGATCAGATCGATCAGCCCCAAAAGCTTGTTGAAGTAGAGCGGGTGAGGCGTCTCTCCCTCGGGATTACCCCGGTTGAAATGGCACCGCTGCTCGCGCATCAGCTTCTGCTGCTCAATCGGCGTCAAGGCGCGGACCCCGAGCTGGCTGAACGCCAGGTGATCGTCGTTGAGCACGTAGCGAGCCTCGTTGAGGTTCTCGGCGTAGGTCTTGAGCTTCTCGAGCGAGAAGAAGATCGGGGTGTCGAGCGTCAGCAACTTCGTCAGGCCTAGATCCATGGCTGCGTCCTGCTTGAACTCCAGAAGCGCCGTCCGCAGGAAGGAAATCTGAGTGCTGATGTTCATCGGGTTCGACCGGTCGACAAACAGGGCCTCCAGCTCTTCGTATTTGAGCAGCCAATAGGGAAGCACGAGGTCGTCGGCGCCCAGATAGGTGACGTTGGCATTGACCTGACTTTCGTCGTCGCTGAAAGCCGCGCGATACTCACCGTGCATGTCAAAGAGAACGACCTGTGATTGGCTCAGATCGAGCGCTTCCTGAAGGATCTTGGCGGTTGTGCAGCTTTTGCCGCTGCCGCTATTGCCGAGCATGGCCACGTGCTTGGCGAAGAACTCCGTTCCGAGGACCTTCACCTCGAACTCGGAATTGTAGGCGAAGCGGCCTAGCGAGAAGCTCTGCGGGTGCTTGGAACCGGCCAGAAGTTGGTCGAAGCTGCCGAAAATCGTCTCGAAATCGTTGCGGACGGCTACCCACACGTCATCGCCGACAATGGGGTATTCGTTTATACCACGGGTGAACCGCCCGGTCTTGATTTCGCCCAGAAGCTGCACCTGCATGATCAACTCGGGTTGGACATCGATGGTCGCCACCTCCTGTCGTCCGACCCCGGTGACAAACCCAACGAGCGTCCGATCATCCATCGGAATGGTCACGTACGAACCGAGTTGTCCGACCCGGTACGTCCGATCATCGTGGAGCAGGTTCAGATCGCTGGCTGTGATAAGAACCTCCACGCACCCACTCTGAATACGGATCACGTTGCCAATCTTGAGTGGATTCATAGTGGACGATCCCTTAGTAGACGTCGCCAATATTTGCGGTGTGTCCCTAGGGCATATCGAACGGTGAAGCGGCCGTCGAAAGATACAAATCCGACGGCCGTCGGCCTAGAGCCCACCCCAAAACTGGTCCACTGACGCCTCGGACCGGCTGGCGACTGGCTGGAACGCCGATGTGGCATCATGAATAATGCGGCATGAGTCTTTGTCTTACCGTGTGTCGCGACTCGTCGCCGAGCAAGATCAACGCATTTCAGCGTTTTGGTGATAAGATAGCGATGTTTATCGAACGTTATCATATATCACCAAAGGCCCATATTTAGTAGAATATAGGGGATTTTTTCGAACAACCCTCTTGCACGGCACTGGCTATGTTGGTATCATAAGCTTCTCGGTCGTAGAATGTTAGAACGGTAGGGTGTAACGCAGGCTGCTTACCGGCCTGGTGGGGCATTGCGGCTGGGCTCCCCTGGCACAAGCGGGCCGGGAGCTGGAACGAATCTTGCTAGCGCCGCGTTGACTCGCTCCGTTTGGCCGATATACTATATGGTGATTGCGCGAGCATTACGGCGATTGACCGTGGTGGCGAGTCGCGCTGTTAACAAACAACAAAGCTTCCACTCGCTGCGGCACCCTTTGACCGCGCCAATAACTTTTCGGGGTGCCGCACGCCTTTTATACTCCTTACCGTGCCGAGTTCATTCGTTGTCTTCGTCCGGCCGGCCAGTGTCGTTCTGCGGCAGGCAGGGGTGTTCCTCGACGTCACCGTGGCACTTGCGAATCTGTTCCGGCGAGCACTCCTCGGGCTCACCCTTCAGGTTTTCCGGCTTCTGACAACCTTTTTCCTTGTCATTGTGGCAGCACATTTCGCGGTTCCTTTCCTCTATACTAGGAGTCTGTCCGAGTAACGGAGAGCACGTTCACGAGAAGGCACTTTCCTGTTCCCAGACTATAGGTCTTTGAGGGCGAAAGCACCATCAAAAGAGTGTCCGAGTAACGAAAACCGTATTACTCGGACAGGCTCCTAGTGCTCCGCCACACCTGAATTGATGGGTGGCATGCCCAAGCCCGTCGAAGACGGGCGCCGGCATGTTGGACGCTGCCAACAAGCATGCCTGGCTCATGGCGGCGCTTCGCGTGGCCATGCCACCCACCTATCCATTGAGCTGTGGTGAGGCACTAGTCTCGTTGCAGGAGCTTTTCATGGTCGAATCCGGCACCGGTTTGCAACGGGATGAACCGGACCTGCACTTCTGCGGCTTTCACCACCTTATGCCCCACCGGGTCGAGAACCTCCTGCTGGTCTCGAGCCTGTACGAGTCGTTCATCCTGGAGGAGGAAGGTCTACTTAGCGAGCTGATCACCAGCGAGTACATCGACCTGAGCCTGAGCCACGCCCCTCGGGTTTCGAGGGTCTCCACGACCACGGAGGCGATCGGATTTATCCAGAGCCAGCCCGTCGACCTGGTGATTACGATGGCTACGCTTGTTCAAAGGAGCCTCCGCGACTTCGCCAAAGCGGTGAAGAGGCGTCGCCGAAACTGACGGCACTCTGGGACCGATTGGTTCCGTCTACTCCTCCGAAAACGACGCGGTTTACGACGGCATCCACCGCGACGGAACCCGTCTGGTGACCTTCGCCCACGTTCTGAAATCGAACCTGTTTCCCTTGGCCGACGCCCTGCGATTGCTGCTGGATATGGGTGTCGATGGCATGGCATCCCGGTAACGTGGGATCAGATCTCCTCTGCGCAGGTGATTGTGGAGACCACACTCGAAGACTTCATCGTCACATCTTCGCAGGGGACGCATTTCTTCCAGAACCTCACCTCGCTCGGTGTCGGGTATTTCACGGTCGATCCTCTCACGAAACGGGGGTTTATCGATTGGAAATGGCTTGACTCCCAGGTAGCGGTGCAGGAAACGAAGTTCGTTCGCCACATACACCTAGCCACGCAGCTCGATGTTCGTCTGGACGGCCGACACCGCCTGGGGGTGATCTTCAGCCCGAGACGATAAGCTACGAGGAGTATGATGGTTGCTGCGGCACAACCAACGCATGAGAGGCTGCAACGGATCTTCACCTCTGTGATTTGACCTAAGCCTCGTAGTCACAGTAGGTCAGGTGCTATTTTGGCCTGAATATGTAGACGTGCGCGTGGAACGAAGGCAACGGAAGTCGACGAACGATAAGCCATCGCGGAAAAGAAGCATGAGCAAAGCACCGTGCACAAGGCCCGGCGGGCGTACCCACGGCGGACCAAGCGGATGGATAACCGAATGCGGGAGCACAGCAGCGCGGGGGGGTGGGAAGACCGCGCACTGGATGGTACGATGGGTCAGCATCCGCGGCGAAACGGGGCCGTGGAGCGAGACGGCGAGTGCGACGATCGGGGCGTAGGAAGAATGGCGAATCGCGAATGGCGGGACGTACTGAGGCTGCCTCATGCCGAAGCGCCGTAAAACGGTTGACGACGAATGCGCGGCATTGGCTCAGCGAGTTGCCAACTCGCACGGCACTCCGCGCGAAAAACATCTTGGGATATACCTTCGTAGTCTGACGCAGCGGCTCAAGGAGGTTGACTACGCCCTTGAGCAGTTGACTTGCTCTTCGAGAGCTACCACCGAATCCACCGGCGACAGCTTGAGCCGCCAGGAGAAACGCGATTTCTACGCCAATTCCTTCTGGGCGTTTGCATACTCAGTGCTCGACATCCTGGCTCATGTTGTCAATGCGGTTCACGAGGTTGTCACGGACGAAAGTAAGGTGTCCTTTGCGGGCGCGGTGAACGGGTACAAATTCGTGCGGTGGAATGCCAAGAAGTCAG
>JBARRC010000104.1:0-5648 GCA_049644045.1 Phycisphaerae bacterium | reverse complement strand
GTACATTGGAATCCGCGTTGTCACGATTGCCGATACGAGAGTATCAGTTCTGGGCGGGGTAGCGTACAAGGTAGGTCAATGACCCACCCTACGCCGGGACCGGCCGCAACGCGGGTGTTTGCGCTTGACCCTCTGACTGATGGAACACCAGCGTTTGCCATGAAGCCGGTCGGTTTTGATCATCGTCAGGAGCTTGCCTCTCAGCACGATCAACAGGAGCCGACACGCGTGGAAATCACCCTGAATATATCGGACGCACACGGCGAACATCCTCGCAAGCTGCGCGGTCTTCAATGGGCCGCCATCCTACTCGGCGTGGTTACGCTCGCGCTATTGATGTACGGTTCGCTCACCGGTGAACACGGCGGCCATCACGGCGGGCACAGCGCCGCCGAGCATACACCTAGCATCTGGTCGGTCATCCCATTCGCAGGGCTGTTGCTTTCGATCGCGATTCTGCCGCTGATATCAGCCACCGAGCACTGGTGGGAGAGCAATCAGAATCGGCTCATGGCCTCACTGTGCTTTGCCGCGGTCACTTTGGGCTACTACTTGTTTGCGTACGGTGCCGCCAAGGTGACAACGGTTCTCGAACACGCGGTGCTGGCTGAGTACATCCCGTTCATCGTGCTGCTGTTTTCGTTGTATGTAATCAGCGGCGGGATTTGCCTCAAAGGCGACCTGGCTGCACATCCAACGACGAACACGGCGTTTCTGGCTGTCGGGGCGGCGATCGCGAGCTTCGTGGGCACGACCGGCGCGAGCATGCTTCTGATCCGCCCGCTGTTGCAGACCAACTCCGAGCGGAAGCACGTCAAGCACACGGTGATCTTCTTTATCTTCCTGGTGAGCAACATCGGGGGGTGTTTGTTGCCGATCGGCGATCCACCGTTGTTTTTGGGTTATTTGAAGGGCGTGGCGTTTTTATGGACGTTCAACCTGTGGATGGAGTGGGCCGTGATGTGCGCCATCCTGCTCGTCGTCTACTACGTCTGGGATACCTGCGCCTACCGGACGGAAGAGCCCAAGGACATCGCCTGGGATGAGGCTGAGCGCACCCCACTGACACTTTCCGGGAAGCTGAATCTGCTCTGGTTGGGGGGGGTCGTGTTGTGCGTTGCGTTGGTCAAGCCGGGTGAGGAGTTCCTGGGCCTGGGGTTTGAGCCGTTTCCGTTCATGCGTGAGGCGTTGATGCTGGGCTTTGTAGTGCTGTCGTTGAAGCTCACGCGCAAGCAGATTCGCTCGGACAACCAGTTCAACTATCACGCCATTCTCGAGGTGGCTGCCCTGTTCATCGGCATCTTCATCTGCATGCAGGCTCCGATCGAAATCCTCAAAGGGAGCGGCGCGGCGCTCGAACCGCTGCTCAATTCGCCGATGCGCTTCTATTGGGCGACGGGAGCGCTTTCGAGCTTCCTGGACAACGCCCCGACGTACGTCGTGTTCTTCGAGACGGCCTCCTCGATGACACCGGAGGGGGCGGCTGGTACGGTGACTCTGGCTAACGGAGGCCATATCCTTGAGAATCTTCTGGTGGCCATCTCTCTCGGGGCGGTGTTCATGGGGGCGATGACCTACATCGGCAACGGTCCGAACTTCATGGTCAAAAGCATCGCCGAACAGGCTGGCGTGCGAATGCCGAGCTTCTTCGGGTACATGCTCTATAGCTGCGCGATCTTGATTCCGCTGTTCGTCGTCGTGACGTTCATTTTTCTTCATTGAGAGATCGTAGGTGACGGACATTGACGGCCGGAATCGCGAAGGACGCCGAAAGCACCACAGCCCTGCAGACGCCTGGCAGGCAGCTACAGCGTCTCAGGACGTGCCTCGCCGTGCTCGCGTGTTATCTGTGGCTGATCGCTTTACTCGCCGTTGCGGGCGCCGGCGTCCACTTGCTCGGGTGGTATTTCGACGCTTTCCGGATCGACGCCGTTTACAATATCCTCGGTATGCACTTGTGTGGCGCGCTCGTCGTCACCGCTGTGCTGCGGGCCACTCGCGGCGCGAGCCAGGCCCCCGGGTGGAGCAGAACGGCCGTCTTGGCCGCAGCGCCGTTGATTCTCGCCGCCTCCTGTGATCGCCTGGCCCTGCTCACGTATCCTCCCATCCCCCCCGATCCGAGCGCAGTGCTGTTCGAAAGCCACCCAGCCCGACGGTGGACGCTCCGTCAAAACGCCATAGCGCCATCCCTCGACATCAAGTTGAACGACCGAAGGATGCGCGGGCCGGTGATCCCATGGGAGAAGGCGCCGGGCGAGCGACGTGTGCTTATCCTTGGAGACTCGGTGGCCTTCGGATTTGGTGTAGCGGGCGAACAGTGCTTCGACCGCCTCGCGGCCGCCCGTCTGCAGCAAGATGGAGTCGATGGTATCACCATCGTCAACCTGAGCGTGCCGGGCTATGCGCCGTGGCAGCAGCTCGATATGCTTCAAACAGAAGGCATGGCCTATGATCCCGACGTCGTGATCTATGCCTTCTGCCCGAACGACGTGGTGGCCTGGTTCTGGCGAGACGTTCCCTTCACCCAACCGCCGCCGTTCCGCCACGAGTTTTTCGAGGCGTCGGGTTTGCTTCGACTGGCCCGGGGCCTGCAGCACAACTGGCGGCGATGGTCGACGCGATCGTTCCAGCGTGAGCGTTACGCGCTGGAGCCTGTGCTATGGGACGCCGACGCCCCAGGCGTGGACGAAGCCTGGGGCGTGCTGCTCGAACAGGTTAGGAAGATCGTGGCATTCGCAAGGGAGCGCGATCGCCGCGTTGCGTTTCTCATTTTCCCCATAGCCAAGCAGTTGCCGCCCGACGCAAACGACCTCAGGAAAGCCCAGCAGCGACTGATCAGGTTTGCCGAAGCCAATGGCATCCCGTATCTCGATTTGGTGAGACCTTTCATGATCTATTGTAAGCGCCTCGGCCACACCCCGGACGATCTGTTCATCGATGGTTGGCACATGTCGCCGCTGGGCCACGAGTTGACCGCGGCCGCCTTTGCCGACTTCTTGAGACGCCTGACCGCACCGAATTCGCGATGAGGAGGATTACTCGACGACTAACGGTAAAGGCAGGTCGATGACCTGCCCCACTACCTACCCGGGCCCACGGTGGGGGTTGAGTCCGGTTGCGTCTTGCCCCGTCAGAAATGAATCGTGTCTATTGGGCGTGGCCGTATTGGTCGCCCGGCCCGAGGCGTCGATCACGACCGTCCTAACGGACAGTTTAGTGGATGATAACGACTTTTATATGCCACAAAGCGGGGCCGTTGTGCAGGGACTCTGGGAGCAACGCCGTGTCGGAGTACCGGCCCATTCAGCCTGAAGGGCTGAGCGAGAATAGCCGTGGGCAAGCGCAGCGCCGCCCACGGATTGCGGAACCCCGCCGATCCATTCGACCCTGAAGGGGTCGCACAAGCATTTGCCGGTCCGGTGGACGGGCCGGTAGAATGCACCTATGGCCCAAACGCTCACACGCCTCCTGACGCACATCGTGTTCTCCGCAAAGGAGCGGCGCAATCTCATTACTCCTGCGGTGGAGCCCGAGTTGCGTGCCTACCTCGGCGGAATCTGTCGTAATCGAGAGTCGCCGGCGCTTGTCATCGGTGGAACCGAGAATCACGTTCATTTGCTGATCAGCCTATCGAAAAACATCGCCCTGAGCGATTTGATGATGACCCTGAAGAAGGATTCCTCGAAGTGGATCAAAACGAACGGAACCGCGTTTCGGCATTTCCACTGGCAGGATGGCTACGGAGCATTCTCGATCGGTGAGTCGCAGGTCGGTGCGGTGACGGACTACATTCGCGGACAGAAGGAAAGGCACAAGAGCATGAGCTTCGAGGACGAACTTGTGGCACTCGCCGAACGGTACGGTGTGGCGTTCGATTCTCGCTATCTTTGGACGTGACCGCCAATAGACGACCCCTTCAGGGTCGTGGTCTTTGGCGACAACCCAATCCGGTGGCGGTGCTGCGCTTGCCACCGGCTACTTTCGAGCAGGCTTTCAGCCTGCCACCTCCGGAGCACTCAGCGTGCAACTCTCGGGCACGCTTTCATTCTGCAACGCGCGAAACGCGACGCCGTGCGCAGACCAACGTTCCGGCCGTCAGGACAAGCAAGGTCATCGCCACCATGCCCCAGCCTGAAAGGCTGAACGAGAATAGCCGTGGGCAAGTCCGCCGAAGGCGAACGCCGCCCACGGATCCCGGGAGTTCAATCATTCATTCGACCCTGAAGGGGTCGCATAAGCCCCGAGAAAATAGACGACCCGTTCAGGGTCGTGGCGTTCGATGTGGCCCCAATCCGGTGGCGGCGCTGCGCTTGCCACCGGCTACTTTCGAGCAGGCCTTCAGCCTGCAATCGACGAAACGCCGCGCTGCCGCGCGTAGACAAGCGTACCCGCCGTGAGCAACAGCAGCGCCATCACGGCAAGGCCCCATTCGGAGACGGTTGGAACCGCGCTGCCTGAGGTCTCGATGATGCCTAGGATAGGAGCTGTGCACGGAAGGTCATTCCATGACCCGTCGGGTTCGGCAGGCTGGTGTCCCCGCATGTCTCCGCAATCCTCCCCATCAGTGTGATTGTTGTTGGGCTCGCCTGAGTCCCAATTCGTATACACGAACGGTTCGCCGTTCGACCAAACCCAACCGCCGGCGGGCTCCGAGTACGCGGGGGCCTCAGTGTCTTGGTAGTGCCCAATCCATATGCTATTGGCATCGTCGCCGAACGTATCCAAGAGCCATTGGTTTTCGGAAGAGTCGCCAATCGCAACGAGATGCCCGCCCTCAGAGACGGCCTCCGCTTCAGCAGCGCCCCAGTCTTGCTCCACCGACGTTAGTTTGTAGCAATTGCCGTTGTAATACTGCCAACCGGCGGGGCATGCCTGCGCAAGGCAAGTAGCATGACCCACTAGCAACGAACCAGCGAGAACCGCAGCAGCAACGTGTGTACGTAACATCAATTCCTCTCCTTACATTACAGCATAACAGGCTCTGACGATAAGAAAGCTCAAGTGTACCGACTGGGCGACGCGAGAGCAAGCGTGGTTATACGGGTGCTGCGATGTAACGGGTGGTCGTGAGCTGAATGCAACCCCCAGGGCCGGGTCGGACCACCGGTGGTCCGTTCCGAGTGCAACGTAATGCCCGGGTATCGGGCCTTGTTCGGCTTACCGTATGTACTGGACATTGTGCCAATGTAATTCGAACCGTCAAGGGCTTCCTTCGCTTCCGGTTCTCTCGCCAATTCAATTACAGTCACGCTATCGCCCACCGGCATCGCGGATTCGGCCGATACCACTCACGTCACGGGGCGACAGGGGCGTATTACAATCCTTCACCTACTAATGATGGTAAAGGCAGGTCAATGACCCGCCTTACGTACTCGGGCAGTAGTCGCCGCCTCACGACACCGCTGCAACAGCGGCACCCCGGCCAATCGGCCCGCAAGAAACCGGCCTGTATGGCTCTGCGGGCAGGCTGCGACCTGTTCCGGCGTGCCCTCGACGACGATGGAACCGCCCTGATCGCCTCCCTCCGGGCCCAGATCAATGATCCAATCGGCCACTTTGATCACGTCGAGATTATGCTCGATGACAACGACGGTGTGACCCCGGTCGGTGAGGCGATTCAGCATTGTCAGCAGGTTGCGCACATCGGC
>JBARRC010000103.1:0-4847 GCA_049644045.1 Phycisphaerae bacterium | reverse complement strand
CGTCCCGTTGGAGGGAGCGCGTCACTGTTACCGCTGTGGGTGTATCTGCTGACGATAGCGCTGCTCGGGCCGGAGATCGTTGCAGGCCCGGTCCTGCTGGTGGTGCTTGCGGTTCGGGCGCGGAATGAGCGCATCCTGCTGACCTACGGCACGGGGGTCGAGGCAGAGGTAATGAAGGTGAAGCGGCTGGGATACATCCATTTCGGTTCGCAGAGCCCGTACGACGTGCACTACGCGTTCAGCGATCACCTCGGTCGGCGGGTCGTCGGCCGGGATCGGACTTACCACTATGCCTGGGCCGAGGCGTTGAAGCCCGGGGACCTGGTCGGGGTGGTGTACCACCCACAGGCACCGGGGGCCAACGTGTTGTGGCTCCACGGCGCCGACGGCGGATGAGGGACATGACCGCGGGCACGCCGGGCGATTCGGCCGGTGGTGGCGACCGCGGTCCGGATCAGGACGGTGTTGAGACAAGAGCCAACATAAGGAGAACCCATCATGGCTGGCATGAACATTAGTCTTCCGAAGGTTTCACTGGAAGGTTTTGCGAGCACGGCGCGGGCGGACTACCGGTTCGCGCCGTTCAACGCCCTGTTGCTGGTGGCGTTGATGCTGGCAGGATTGATCGCCCACGTCATGTACTACGAGTTCAGCGTCGTCGCGGTGGTTTTCGTGATCGGGGCGGCGCTGGTGCTGGTGGGCATGTTCCGGGCGACGCAGCTCTGGGAAGGCGTGGTGGTGACCGGCGCCATCGTGACGCTGGCCGGTTACCTGATACTCCAGAGCATGGAGATACCGTCGCGCGTGCTGGTGGGTGCCACCATAGCGTCAGCGTTGATCGCCCCGTGCATCCAGATCGCCTTTCAATGGGAGCGGGCGGTTCTGTTGCGCTTCGGGAAGTTCGTGGGCATTCGCGGTTCCGGGGTGTTCGTCATTCTACCGGTGATCGACAAAGTGGCCCAGTACGTGGACCAGCGTATCCGGGTGAACGACTTCCTGGCGGAGACCACGCTGACCAAGGACACCGTTCCGGTGAACGTCGATGCGATCGCCTTTTGGATGGTGTGGGACGCGGAGAAGGCGGTGCTGGAGGTGGAGGACTTCGACACGGCGGTGATCCTGTCGGCGCAGACCGCGTTGCGTGATGCGATCGGACGGAGCGAGTTGGCCGACCTGCTGTCGCACCGGGAGCGGCTGGGCCAGGAGATTCAGCAGGTTTTGGACCGCAAGACGAACCCGTGGGGCATCACCGCCCAGTCGGTGGAGATTCGCGACATCATCATCCCCAAGGGGCTGGAGGACGCGATGAGCAAGCAGGCCCAGGCCGAGCGTGAACGACAATCGCGGATCATCCTTGGCACCGCGGAGACGGAGATTGCGGAGAAGTTCGCGAAGGCGTCGGAGGCCTACCAGCAGAACCCGGTGGCCTTGCATCTGCGGGCCATGAACATGGTCTTCGAAGGTCTCAAGCAGAAGGGCGCGATGGTGATCGTGCCGTCGACGGCGGTGGAGACGATGGGCTTGGGCGCCCTGGGCGGCCTGACGGCCTTTGGACAGCAACCGAGCACCGGTGCTTCCACCAGTGGCAAACCGGCGGCGGCATCGTCGGACGAATCGGAGCAGGGCTAAGCCCGACTTTTGCCATTGGGTAAAAAAGGTGTCGGGATGATTCTTGGATGTCCTTTCAAGGGCGTCCGCGCGGGCGAAGGGTGATGTCCAGTCGTAGGCAGCTGTCAGGAAAACCATCCTGATAATCATCTAGCCAGCCTCCAATCGGGGTATCCTGTTGGCTTGTACGAAAGAGAACAGGCACTCAACTGAAAGGAGACTGGCAGTGGCATTGTACGCGGGGATAGACCTTCATTCAACCAACAACGTGGTGGTCGTTTTGGACGAGAAGGACAAGGTGGTCGACGAGGTGTTCGAGGATCCTAATGTCGCCAGCGCGGGGAGCGGCGAGCCCGGAAAGGTGCCTGGCTTCGAACCACGATCCTGATTGGGACGCCCTCCCCGACCCCGCGTAATGGACATAGCTGCTCCTATTGAAAATGAGACGCGGCTCGGTCGCGATGAACGTTGGAACTTGGAGCAGGCGATCGCCGAATGCGGCAACGACATGAACGGAAACAGGTACGCCTCGACCGCGAGCCACAAAGTGACTGGTACCGCCTATGCGAGTAACCACGCACCTGTCGGCTGTCGCCATGACAGCCCCTCAATTGGACACGGCCGGGTACCAACGGTTTTCTGGGGCTCTGAATGAGCCAGGGGCCGGAAGGGAATCAACCTGATTGCCTCCAACGCCTTGATCCTGATGGGTGACTGGTACGTGCCTGCGGCACGACAACCACACTATCGAGGACCCGGGCGCGTACCCAACGGTCATGACGGCCGCCCATGGCGAGGCCGGGGCGAATTCCGAGAAGAAAGAATCCGCCAACGGGAACGTTCTACCCCTTGACAGGACGACGGCTAATGGGTGACACCTTTTTTCACCTTTCCAAGACTCCTTCAGCGGTGTATACTCAAGCATTCCAATCGAACGAGAGAACATTTTCAGAACGGAGGTGGAGACTATGCACCAAGCTTCACAATCGATCATACATTGGGTGGTCCTTCGTTGGCTTCCATGTCGGTTCGTCCTGGCCTTACTGGTTGCCAGCCTTGGGGCGTTATCTGTTTCTGCGCAACCTCCAGAAGGCATGGTGTTGATCCCCGCCCAGGAGTATGAGATGGGCGACCATCATGACGGCATGTCTGATGCGCTCCCTGTCCATACCGTCTATGTCGACTCGTTTTACATGGACGTGTACGAGGTGACCAACCAGGAGTATGCCGACGCCCTGAACTGGGCTCTGGGGCAGGAGCTGATCTACGTCAGCAACGGCTACGTGCGTGGCAGGGGTGGCAACACGAATTACTGCTCCACGGCCGTAGGATTGTCACAAAGCTACTTGACCTGGAACGGCAGCAGCTTCGGTGTGACAGCGGGGAAAGAGAATCATCCTATGCTGTTTGTTAGCTGGTACGGTGCTGCGGCATACGCGAACTGGCGGAGCATGCAGGACGGGCGAGAGCCCTGCTACAACTCGACCACCTGGGAATGTAACTTCGATGCTAGCGGCTATCGGCTTCCCACAGAGGCGGAGTGGGAGTACGCCGCCCGTGGAAGTGAACACGATCCATACTACCGGTATCCGTGGGGTGACAGCATCGACGGGTCGAACGCCAACTACTGGGGTTCAGGCGATCCATATGAAGCGGGCGATATCCCACGCACGACGCCGGCCGGATACTACGATGGCAACCAGATCCCCTCCGGATCGGACATGGCTAACAGCTATGGTCTGTACGACGTGGTCGGAAATGTTGAAGAGATGTGCAACGACTACTGGTCCTCTGACTACTATAGCGCAAGCCCGTACGACAATCCAACGGGACCGTTGCCGGGCAGTGGTATTGTTGTTCGCAGTGGCTCGTGGGCTCTCAACGAGGGCTACGCGCGCTCGGCGTACCGCTCTGGCGTCGCCACCATGAACATGAACGCCAGCGTTGGGTTCCGTTTGTCTGCGCGTCCTGCCTTGGCGGAGGACTGCAATGGCAACGGTTTGGATGACGAGTGTGACATTTCCTGTGAGGCCCAGGACGGGTCGTGCAACGTGCCCGGTTGCGGTGAGAGCGAGGACTGCAACAGCAATGGCATCCCGGACGAGTGTGAGTCGAACTTCGACGGGGATGAACTCATTGATGCCTGCGATCCGGACGTCGACGAGGACGGTGTGCCCAACGATCACGACGTATGTATGTACACGCCGTTGGGGGCGGAGGTCGACGCCCAGGGCCGTCCGCTGGGAGACATCGATAACGACTGTGACACCGATCTGGACGACTACGCACGATTTCAGCGTGGATTCACTGGACCGGTGTGGCGTCCTACTCACACCATGGCCCTCATCCCCGGCGGGGAGTTCCAGATGGGTGACCACCATGATGGCATGTCAAGTGCGCTGCCTGTCCACGCCGTCTATGTCGACTCGTTCTACATCAAGCCCCTGGTACGGCGAGATCAAGTGGAACGATGGCACGTTCGGGGTTATTGCGGACAGGGAGGACCATCCGATGGTGATGGGTCAGCTGGTACGGCGCGGCGGCCTATGCCAACTGGCGAAGCGCGATGGAGGACCGCACCCCGAGCTACGACGCCTCAACCTGGGAATGCAACTTCGACGCCAGCGGTTATCGCCTGCCAACTGAGGAACAATGGGACTGCGCGGCCCGTGGAGGGGCGTGTACGACATGGCGGGCAACGTTAGACCCATCTTCTACAGTTCGGGGCTACCCCCATTGCTGCCCGCTGTACGAAAGACCTGATCGAAGAGGCGTTGTTTGCCCGGCGTCGTGATCTGTTCAGCGGGTTGGACCTTGTGTTCTTTGATACCACCTCGATCTACTTCGAGGGGCAAGGGGGCGAACACATCGGTCAATACGGCAAAAGTAAGGATCATCGGCCGGACCGCAAACAGATGATCGTCGGGGCCCTTGGCGATCAACTGAAGCGCGGAGACAAATCGTTGATTGGGAACAAGGGTTAGGATCTGCGACAAAATAAGTGTTGCAACTTAGGCCGGAAATCCGTATCCTTCCGGCATGACCACAGAAGCTGCGATTCGTGTCAAGTTTCGCGCGCTTGCCTCACGCCTGGACGAGCAAACGCGCCGTGTTTGGGCCGCTACAGAAGCCAGTTCGATTGGATACGGTGGCATTTCCTTGGTGGCACGCGCTACGGGGATTTCGCGGCGCGCGATTCTTGTGGGTCTGCGTGAGATCAAGGAGGGAAACATTCTGCC
>JBARRC010000102.1:0-5561 GCA_049644045.1 Phycisphaerae bacterium | reverse complement strand
ACCGGACACCGGCAAAATGGGGCCGGTCGGGCTGAACCTGTGAGTAAACCTGTTTGACCCTGTGATATCCTGGATTCGGGGGGGCATCGAAGGCTCATCGAACGGGATTCGAGGCCGGATCGAAGCGGGCCGGCCTCGGTTCGGTGAGGGCAACACACGGGCGGTGACGGAAGAGTCCGGTCGTGCCAGGGCCGGCGCCAGCCGCCCGTGTGCGCTCCCGGTCTTTCTGCTACGTCGGCGACGTAAAGCTCAGCCTCAAGGCGTACTGCCAGTAGCCGTAGGTGACGCGATAGCGTGCCCGGACGCCGTAGAGGTACTTATCCCGCCGGAAGCCTTCGTCGCTGTTGGCTTCCAGGGCTGTGAACTCAATCTCTTTGCGGTCCTGGAAGATGAACGGACGGACCGAGACATCCGTTTTGAGCAGGTACCAGACATCCGTGGCGGTCAGCCACGGGAAAGCGATGAGCTTGGCGGCACCGGACAGGACATTCTGACCGCCGGTTGCAACGGTCGTTGCCAGGGCTTCGGATGCCCTGATGAGCATGGACGGTGGGACGACGCAGACCAGGCCGGTGGCCGACATAGACATCGGCTCTCCCTGATCGTCCTTGAACGCGAGTAGTGTCCCGATCGCGGCACCGAGTGCCGTGCGGAATTCCGCCGCTGTCGGGGCATCAGGATCAGTCGCCGTGCTTGCTACGTCGTTGTCTTGGGCGCCGCTGACGCCTGACGAGTGCGTGGCAGCGAAAAATGGCACGCCGTCGTAGGAGTGGTAGCCCGCGCTGTGGCCGTTTTTCAGCAGCTCGCCGATCAAGAAGTCCTTGTGCCTCGCGGCGCGCTCGGCCAACTCGCGGACACGGACCATGATCTGACCCGTCTGGTCGTCCTCGATTTCGTCGCGGTCGACCTCAAGCGTCGCCTCGTATTTGAAATTTTCCACGTCGTACGCTTCTTCGAACAAGCCCTTGGCTTTCCGGCCGGTTCCCCATTCGCGGACCTGCGGTACGCTGCCGAGAAATGCGTAGGTTTCTTTTTTTGTCGTCGACTTTATTGTGGTACAAAGGTCCTGCCAGTAGGTCTGGCTCCCGACCTCACCGAGCTTCTGGAAGAACTCGTCCCTGAGGCCGGGGGTGCTGAGTGCTGTTCCAACCATTGCCATGTGTCACATCCTTGTCATGTTTGCCGAACCGTCCGTGGCAGCGGCTTATTACCTCATACGTAGTCGACCTCGACCAGGAAGGGGCTGGGGTCGGCGGTGTTTCCGTTCGTGACGGCGAGTGTCATCACGTCGGCGTCCACCGCGAGCAGCTCGCTCGGTGCAGGATGCTCCTTGGTCAACCTGACAACGACGACGCTGGCCGGAGTGAAACACCCCCCGACGAAGCGCCGGACCGCCCGGGAGACGAACCCGTGGACGCCTGTCCCGCCTGCAAGAAAGGTCGGATGCTGGTCGTGGAGAAGATTCAGCCGGTGCCGAGCCGTTCCGCAGGACGAACCTGGTTCCAGCCTTTCGACACATCGTAGAGGTCGATCATGTACACAGAACTCCACGCCTGCAAAGCTCCGATCCGCAAGCCGTGGGGACGGTACGTCCGCAGACGCCGAGTCCTCCGGCTCCGCGAGCTTCAATACCCATTTCCAGGCGCCGTGGGGATGCCCATCACCCGAATCCGGCTGTGGCGCCCGCGCCAACCTCACACCTTCGGCCTACGCTACACCCTTATCGGACGCCGCGATGGGAAACAATGCCCATAGCAGTCGACGCGGCTTAGTCCAATGCAGCTGTATCCAGCATGCTCAGGTCCACCCATTTTAGCATCCGTGGCTCTTTCCCCTGAGCACGCCGGATACAACCCTTGGGCATTACGTTGCATTCCGCCGACCCAGTCGCGAGTCCGAGATGGGGGCTTTGTTGTGTTCAGCTGGGAAGGCTATGACTATATGCTACCATCAAGCTGGCGTCGTCCAGCGAGAACATGCGGATTTTCCGTGGCCACCGTGCATGCGGATGTTGGATATCCATGCGTCTCATTCGACGGGGTAGCTGGTCCGCACACCGAATCCTACGGGACTTCAGACTTCGAGACGTAAATCTTGGGTAAGAGTAAGACGTGACTATCCGCTCGTTTGGCAAGCTTACTTCTCGCCGGCGCTGCTTTCGGTCGGTCAGCAGGTGAGGAGCCATATGGTTCCCTAGGCTCCGTCCCAGTCGCTTCGGCAAGTGCCGTAAGTGCCGGAAGCTCCACGTAGACCTCATAGCTTCCTTCAGGGCATGTCTCGTTGATTCTCAGTATTCCGTTAATCGTAATCCGGACACCCCGGGCTATCCATTCACCAGACGTGTATTGAACAAATGGGCCCTCAGCGCGTCTGTCTTCCCACTTCGCTATGCCGAATGATTCGGTGTCTGCGTAAATGCGCCTCCCAGATACTTCCATGCCAGCGGGAACGACCCATCGGGCAGCTTGCGACAACAGTCTAGATTCCTCCTCACTAATAGCTCTTGTGTGTATGTTGGCGACGTTTGTGGTGCGTACACCGTCCTTCTTCCTCTTGCCAGTGTGAAAGAGTGGAGCCTTTTCTTCTCCCGCATACCAGTACACATGTATGGTCTCTACAATGGCGCGTTTGTCCCCTGGCGCGCAATCTATCTTCTTGCATCCCAGGAATGTCAGCAAACTCAAGCTGATTACGACCACCGACGTGCGCATTTTGGCGTTGTGGACCGTGCCTGAGCCGTCGCCGTCGTCGCGGTTAGGCGTACTTGAGTCAGCCCCGCGTGTCCGTGACGCGGAGGTTGCATCTCGGTAAGGCGTAGCGCGCCCAGCAATGAGGTGGCGTCCGTGCCTCGCCGAGGTCAGTTGCGCATCTCTTTGACGCACATTTGCCATTTCTTACTCCGGAAACCACTCTTGTACCCGGGCGAGCTACCCGATTCAACCGGACACGACCTCTCTCGTCGTGATTCGTGCCTGTCTCGCTGCTCCAACGTGCCAATCCTGCTCCCCCCTGCCTCCGCAAAGACGAACCTCGGCCTTTTCCGCGCAGCATCAACCTCTGCCCCCGCGAATCGCCAGCCTTCGCTTGGTCGCCGCGGGAGCCCGCGGTGCGGCTCCGACCAAATTTCGGTCACCGAGGAGGCCCCGCCGTGGGCCGCACAAGGCTAATCATCGTCGTCTGGATCGCCGGCTCCGGCCGGCGATCGCCATGCGCACCGCCCACCGGCGTGCTGATAGCGACGACACAAGGTGTGCCGTATCGCCTCCGTTTACACCGGTGCGTCGGTGTGGGTGCATCTTCCAGGATGGCGGTTATCATGCGAGTCGACGTGTGCTGGATGCGGTCGAGAGAGGCTGCAAGCGTCTCCTTCGAGGCTTCGTAGAGTTGGATGTAGTCCGAAGACACGGTGTTCGTGTTAAGGCCCACGGCCTGGCAGACGACGAAGGCCACGTTTTCGGCTTCGGTCTCGCGGACGGTTTTCGTGGGACGCTCGTCCTTGTCGGTTCGGTGGAGCATCTCGTGTATAATGGCAGGACCTGGCTTGGCGACGGAGCCGAGCCAAATGGTCTGGGAAATGTCGGCTAAAGCGGCGAGACTCTGATGGCTTTCGAAAACGCCGCCACACGTCCATGCGTGAAGGAGTGCAGACCATGGGTGACACTTGCACCAATTGTGGAGAACACGTCGTACCGGAGGAGTCAGGGATCCACAAGGGGCATCGATTATGCTGCAAGTGCCTGAGTGGTGCCTCACGACACGCAAACACGTTGATAGGCGTGGGAGCTCTCGTAGTCGTAGCTGGTGCTGCCGTTATTGTGAGCGGCAGGCTGTCATTTGGCGACTGGCCGTGGCAGGCCGTTTGGGAAGACTTCATTGGAAAGGACCTTCCAACAGCTCGCGGCATGTGGCGGATGGGGCACTACATGCGCTTTACGTTCGTTTTTATCACCAACGCTGTCGCGTTGGCGTTGAATCTGATTCCCGTTATCGGGGTGTTCGTTCTGGTGGCAGGACTTGTTGCGAAGTGGTCGGTGCGCAAGGCACTTAGTACAGTTGCCCACAAGTGATGCCCACCCCCCTTTGACTTGTTCACAACATGCCAAGTTCGTGGCATTCCGTGGCACGGTCGGTGGCACTTCTGACGACGGTCGAGACTAGGCGACACCTAGGTGAAACCGCCCTAAATGAGAGGTTTCGTTGTTCGTTCGCCCAGAGCTGGCGAACGACGAAGCCTTTCGGAGGAACACGAGGGGCCGTTGCGGCCTGAACATTCCCCCGCGACCCCAACGGCGAACAGCTTACGACGACAATCGCGATTGGACCTGCTCTCGAGGGGATTGTTTCCCGTTCCCGCTAATCCGGCGACGGTTCGCCGCGTTCCCATTGTATCCCTTATAGATGGGCTTAGTGTCAGCATAAGTGGCTAGCTCATCCCCCCACTGGGTCCACCTGGGCACTTCCTCCCTCGCAAAAAGCTCGAGGAATGGACCAGGGCTGCAGGCTTCAATCAGCTCATAGATCTCATCCGGCTTTCGTGAGTGTTCTTGCTTGCGGCTGACCATGATGTTCACCTGACGGCGGCCCGGGGCGAGCGTTCGCAAACTGCCTCGAACACCAAAAAGCACGAGTTCTGTCACATTGCGGAAGTAGAAGCCCACTCCGCGGCCGTCTGGCCCCCCGTCCTTCCGTACCTTATACCAGACGAGGTTCGTCTTGTACGTGAAGCCCCATGCTTTTAGAACTTCCAGCCCTTCCGCAACAAGAGCGTTCGGGCACCACAGGTACAAGTGACTCTTCTCTCGGGCGTGCTTCGCCACAGGGAGCAACCCTATCTCGGAAAAACTCATCGTGCTGTAGCGGTGAAGCCTCTTATGCTCCGGGGCCATCTTCCCCGTTCGATTTGAGAACCGCCAAGGCGGATCCACCAAGATAGTCCCGTAGCGGCCCGACAATCCTTTAAGTCCATCCATCGCTGCTCGACCTCCTGAGCACGAGGATTACGGCCTTTCCCGAAAAAGCGGAGTCTCAGCAGTCAAATACGCATCGACCGCGTCTCGCACCACCCAGGCAACCGAGACTCTCTTTCGCTCCGCAATTCGTTCAAGCGCAACATAATGCTCATGGGGAAACGTAACCGAGACTCGACGAGTCTTCGAGCGTCGGATCCGGCTGGGGCTTTTCCGTGCCATTCTCACCACCTTGCACCAGATTACACCAATCTGGTGTAGCTGTCAAGCCCCCCCGCTCCCCCCGAATTCGCCCGTTACCGAACGAACGCCCCCCGGAGAAAGCACCAGCCTTATGCCGTCTTGGTGCCCCTCAGTGCCTTCAAACGGCTTGAGAATTGGCCGCTTCCAGCGGACGCACTCGACCGCTTCGCCACCTGCCGTTTCATCTTCTTCGGCGCAGCCTTCCGGGGTTTGCGCTTCTGCCTTCAACCTCCAACGCTGTCGAACGCGGTTATCGCCGTCATCGCAAAATGCAAAAGACCGTCTATCGCGTGCGATCCCAGGAACGCATCATCGAAAGAGTAGCACTCGATATGGAACGCGACGCGCGAA
>JBARRC010000101.1:0-3538 GCA_049644045.1 Phycisphaerae bacterium | reverse complement strand
GGCAAGAGCTGATGGTTGGTTCGCGTCTGGGGCAAGTCACTCGCGATCTTGAGCACAGTAGGATTACGGAGCGTTGTTCCAATGACTTCAGTCAACCCACTGACGCCGCTCGTTGAGGAGTACGTTACCGCAGATGCAGCCACCGCTGCTCGCACGCTGGAGGCTTTGCCGGAGGAGGAGGCCGTGGAGGTATTCAAGGCGCTGCCGCATACTATGAATGCCCTGATTCTGCCGCACCTCCAGCTGAATTTCGCGGCCGCCCTCATCAAAGACATGGATCCCGCGGGTTTCAAAGCCGTCGTGCGCGCCATGGAGCCGAAGCGGGGTGCATTCCTTCTAATGAGACTCCCCCGGGATGCTCTTGAACGGCTTCTGCCGCACGCTCCGAAGAAGCTGAAGGATGAAGCCCGAGATCTGCTGGTGTACCCGGAGGGGAGCGTGGGCCGCATCATGCACACAGACTACCTGTCGCTCCACGAGGGCGAACTGGTGCGGGATGCCGTACGAAAGATACGCAAGCTAGCGTCGCAGCGATACCCCGCTTCGTACGCCTACGTGGTCGACGTCGAGGAGCGTCTCACCGGGGTGATCAACATGCGCGATCTTCTCCTGGCCGCCGAGGACGCGCCGCTCGGATCAGTAGTCAAACGAGACGTCTTCACACTGGACTGCTTTCTCGACAGCGGGGAGGCTGCGCAAGAGCTTGGGAAACGGCGGTACTTCGCCGCGCCGGTGGTGGATGCCGAGAAACGAATGCTCGGCATTGTGAAGGCCGAGCAGCTCATCCACGGTGCTCAAGCGGAGGTCGCCGAGAGCATTCAGCGGATGTTTGGTGGAAGCCCGGATGAACGGGCGTTCTCGCCGTTCGTTTTCTCTTTGCGCAAGCGCCTGCCCTGGCTTCACGTCAATCTAGCCACCGCATTCTTGGCCGCGTTTGTGGTGTCGATGTTTGAGGACACGATTGCGAAGATCACGGTGTTGGCAGTCTTCTTGCCGGTGGTCGCCGGCCAGGGCGGCAACGCGGGCGCTCAGTCCTTGGCAATCGTCATGCGTGGACTGGTAATGCGCGAAATCCCTCGCAATCGTATGTTGGCCCTCGTGATGAAGGAAGGACTGTTAGGGATTACAACCGGTACGGTTACTGGGGTCGTTACAGGTTTGGTCGCTTGGTTCTGGCAAGGCAACGCGATCCTCGGGCTTGTTATCGGGCTGGGGATGGTCGTCAACCTGTTCTGTGCCGGTCTGTCCGGCGCGGCGATCCCCAACATCATGAAGTCTCTGGGCTGGGACCCCGCCCAGTGCTCGAGCATTATTCTCACGACCGTCACCGACGTCGTGGGTTTCGTGGCGTTTCTGGGTTTTGCGGTTTTGTTTCAGAACTTCTTGATTTAGACGGCGCGTGTGACCGCTGAGCGATGAACATTGCGGTCAACCAAGGTGGCGTCAGCGAACGTAACCGTAGCTGAGGAGGGCCCTCGCATGGCAACTACAAAGATCGAAATAGTCGGCCCTGCAGAGTATGAGCTGATTAGCGACTTGTACAATGATGTGTTCAAACCGCCGGTGGAGGCCAAGTTCTTCGAGCAGCGCCTGCAGCACCACAGTTCGCTTGTTATGGTGGCGGAGTTGGATAAGCGGCCGGTGGGGTTCTCATGGGGGTACGAGCTCAGGCCGTCAACGTTCTACAGTTGGCTCTACGGGGTGCTGCCCGATGCACGCCGTCTGGGTATCGCAACGCAGCTCATGGATGCGGAGTATGCCTGGGTTTGCGATCGGGGTTACGAGATGATCCGTCTGGAGTGTTATAACAACCATCGTCCGATGCTGGTGCTGGCAATAAAGCGCGGCTACAACGTCGTCGGGACCCGCTGGGATTCACGCACCGCGGAGAACTTGGTCGTGTTTGAGAAGTACGCCTCAGCCGAGGCAGCCTGAACATCGTTTACGCCGAGTGGCACTGTCGAACTCGTGCTCCGGTCATGGCCGGCGAATCCGCGAAGTTCGATCGTAAGGCAATAGGCGACGGTGCCCGCCAAGGCCTGCCGACAATCGACGAAGATGCTTGCGCCAGAGGGTACGAGGAGCAATACGATGAACCCGTGCACGAGAAGCTGAGATGAGCATTCCACTGGTCCATCAGTCCATCGAAGCATGAATCGTCAGTGGGACACCTCCGGCAGCACGGAAAAGTGGCATTCGACCGCCGATTCCGAACGCCCTCGTCGACAAACGCGGAATCGGTCAGCCAAATAAAGCAACTCGGCATTGTAAAGGGTTCCACCAGCCGAATCCTTGCGGCCGGAGCCCGTCGAACGTCTTGTCCATAGGTGGGATTCCGCGCCGAAGCTGCCTTCCCGGACGCGATTCGCCCGAGATGACCAGGTTTTTGGTGCAAGATGATTTGGTAGGCTGCGGTGCCTGCGGATTTTAACAAAGCCTCGGCCATCAGGTCGCGCGGCGAAGCGTGGATTTGAACGCAAAACCCTACCCTCTGAATGACACCTCCGAGAATCGAACTCTTAACCCGTCGCATCAGGCAACTCACTGACACGCCGGGCTTGGCCGGACTGTTCTTCCCGGATTACGCCAACGGCGGCGCGCGTTGGTCTTTGTCTGGACTACGCTGACGTGGCACGATCGGGGCGACGTGCATTACAAACCGGCGCTGGCGAGTTTCTTCAGGGCCGCTTCCGCCTCGAAGTATCGGTGGAATCCTCGCTCCTGCTTGCGGAATTCAGGCGTGTGCGCCGCTGCGCGGCCGTTGCGCCAGTCCACGCCCAGCTTCTTGTGCAACAGCTCATGATACACGACATAGTCGAGTGCGTGCTCGGGCAGATCAGTCCGGTCCAGGCTGCAGCTAACCAGCACGGTATCGCGGATAGGATCGTAGTGCCCGAACTTTCTGCCGGTGAACGAGCGGCTCCATGTCAGGCGTGGGCGGGCCAATGAGCCGCCAAAGTACTTCTCGTTGATGCGTTCGAACGACGCCCCGAGATCACGGTGCACGCCGCCGGCGCGCTCCTCCACGCCGCTCAGCGCTTCCAGTTCCGCCTGGACGCTCTGGTACTCTTCGCTCGCCGTTGCAGCCATGACCGGCTCCTTGTCACCATTGGCCAACGATGCGTCCGCGAGCTGCGTAAACAGTTCCGAGGAGAACATGATCATCGGGGTCGGCAGTATGACCCGCGTCTCGTTGCGGTACCCACGCAACTTGTACAGGCTGAAAATCGGTTGGAACTCAATAATCGCCGGCAGGTGAAGACGCTCGGTGCGCCCCAGAACTGCCTCGAAAACGGGTCGGGCTCGATCTATGGCCGCAACGTACGCGTCGAAGTTCCGGCGTCCGGCAAAGAAAGCCAGCCAGCCACGAATCGTGCGAGACTGGGTAGTCAGATCTCTCGTCCCAAGGCTTTGCTCTTCCAGATTGCGCTCGATCTTCTGACTGGTTGAACGGATCGAGTCGCAGAGTTCGTCGCGATTGTCTGCCAATGATGCCAGGGCCAGTCGCCTCAGGATATTCTGCCAGTAGGATTTCACA
>JBARRC010000100.1:0-21074 GCA_049644045.1 Phycisphaerae bacterium | reverse complement strand
GGCGGCGGACATGGGTGCCGCGGCCGCCGGCGCCACGATCTACTTCGGCTCGGAGGAGTCCAGCCGGCAGATTCAGGAGGTCAGCGAGGCCTTCCACATGGCCCACGAACTCGGCATGGTTACGGTTCTGTGGTGCTATCTGCGCAACAGCGCGTTCAAGAAGGACGGGACTGACTACCACGTGTCAGCCGACCTGACCAATCAGGCCAACCATCTCGGCGTCACGATCGAGGCCGACATCGTCAAGCAAAAGCAGGCCGAGAACAACGGCGGCTTCACCGCGATCAACTTCGGCAAGACCAGCAAGCTCGTCTACGAAAACCTGACCACCGACAACCCCATCGACCTGACGCGCTACCAGGTAGCCGGCTGCTACATGGGTCGCGTGGGCCTCATTAACTCAGGCGGGGCGTCGGGCAAGAACGACTTCGCCGACGCCGCGAAGACCGCGGTCATCAACAAACGAGCTGGGGGCATGGGTGTGATCTGCGGCCGAAAGGCGTTCCAACGACCCATGGAAGAGGGCGTCCAGATCATCAACGTGATCCAGAACGTCTATCTGGACGAATCGATCACGGTTGCTTAGGTCCCACATGGAACATCGGGACCGTGGTATGCTCCAGGCGGTGCAGCCGATTGGAAGTGGCTTCCTACCCTTTCTTGGACCGCCCTGTGTCTTTGCACGGGCGTTCACGGCGATAATACGTGACCTTGTCCCCCGACTCAGTGCGACCGTTGGTTATGCGCACTCCGCGGATAACCTTTTCGCTCGTTTCGATGTCAACGCCTTTGTGGGCCTTGGTGTTGCTGGTTTTGGCTGTCATCTTCCACCTGCCTAGTCTATCGGAAGAAGTTCCGAATGTGCTCGACTAGAATGTCCAACTGCTCATTAAGTATAGGGATCATCATGTCGTCTGTGAACTGCTGGCTCGGACCTTTTGCATCAAAATACAAAACGCCATCAAGTGGCTCTTCATTAGGTTGACGAGGGCACGAAAACCGCAGGGCCATATAGCTCCGACGATCGCGGTTGACCAGGCGTGCCATCTCGCGCGGCATGTTCCAGGGTGACGCGGTGAGCTTGGCGATGAACTCCTCGTCGTCTGCGGCATCGACAAAGGTGGTCAGGCTTTCTACGTCCGGCGTGCGAAAAACGTGCCCAACAATCCCGCAGGTTTCAGGGATACCATGTTGTCCCCGCCCGTAGGCTGCCTCGCTCGAATGTGCGTAAACATAGGGGAAGTTCTGATAAAGCGTGCGCTGGCCAGCCTGATCCGGCCTTTCGGCCACGTACACGGCTACTCGAACGTTGGCTTCCGGTCCCAGACCAAGCGAGCGGACGGACATCTTAAGGGCTGCCCGAAGTCCCGTCCTCGCAACTTTTGGCCCGACAAGAATATGCCAGACAGCTTCGCTCGTGATCATAAGGCCCAGGCAAGTAATCGCGCATGCCAGTACCCATGTCATGTTGATCGACTTGAGTGAGGAGGGCAAGCTGTGCTCGGGTTGGAACAACTCGAATAGACCCTGCCCGATCGCAAGAGTACCCGCAACAACACCCACCAGCAGCAGCCGAAGCCACAGCTTGCCGGGCCCTCGTCGGCGCAGAACGCGCCACCCACGCCTCATGTCTGTTCTGATATCCATCTGCGCAACTCGTCAATTGACTCAAAGACGGGTTTGCCGAGCTCCAGCGCAAGCGTGCGCTCTTGAACGGCACCGCTCGATCCCATCCAGCCGGGAGCCATGATCACCGCGTCCGCTCTGCGAACCAACTCCAGATCGCCTTCAAGCCATACGGAATCCGGAAGTGCCCCCCCAAAGTAGGCGGTGTTCTTTTGGGGACAAATGCAACCCCCCCCACACCGCCAGACCTCAAGAGCGAGACGCTCTGCTTCCTGAATTTGGACGTGAACCTTGTATTCAGTGTCGGCTCTGTACGGTCCAGCGAGATAAACTACCTTCGTGCTCATAAACACCGCGCTCCGCCGCTAGAACACCAAGGTAGATTCTATCCGCATGAATTATCCTTGCCCATTTGTCTTCCCCCTCCTCGGCTCGTGGGTCCCACGCTGTTGTTCAGATGTTGAAGCCACCACGACCGCGGCCATCAGCAATCAAACGTGCCGGTGGAATGGGAGCGATTTGCGGCCGAAAGGCGTTCCAACGACCCATGGAAGAGGGCGTCCAGATCATCAACGTCATCCAAAACGCGTACCTCGACCAGTCGATTACGATGGCGTAGGCAATCGAGTTATCGGACTTACGCGATCCGAAGAGTTCACGTTGCCTAGTGGCAGATCTTCTGCTATCAGCTAGGAGTGTGCCAGGACACCGTGGTGTCATCGAGCCGGTTTGAGATACGCCATATTGGGGTAGAGCTCCCGCAATCACCAACTGGTAGCGGGATCATCGCATCCAGCGCAATTACTAGTAAGCACTAAATTCTACTAAGATTAGTAATTGACAGTTTCGCCAGGTATTATATACTAATTTTAGTCGGTTTTAGTTGTTGCTAGTAGGTTGCACAGGCACTCGGTGATTTCCCATGCGAAAACCGCGACGTCCGCCGGAATTCGGTGCGTTGTGGGGTAGCATCACCCCAGAGAGGTTTCCATGTATCCTCGAAGCGGTTAAGCACCCCACGCACAATAACAAGTACCTGCACTGGGATCAGGCATGGAACCGTGGGGCGCCGCAAGGCCTGACGCACGAGGAATGGTGGCTCGGGTTGAAGTGGCACCGACGCTCCCTCTACAAACAAATCCCGTTGCTGGACGTTGCCGAACGGCCTTTCGTCTTTGCGACAACCGAACAAGCCCAAGAGCTGTTGCACAGCATTACGCAACGAGCGAGCGGTTCGGTCGGCGTGTCCGATCAAGTGACGAATGAGGACACAAGAAACCGATACCTGGCGCGGAACCTGATGGAGGAGGGCATCACATCAAGCCTAATCGAAGGTGCATCAACGACAAGGTCGGAAGCCAAGAAGATGCTGCGGACGGAGCGGGCCCCACGGAATGAGGGCGAGCAGATGGTCCTAAACAACTACCTGGCCATGCAGCGCATAATCGACCTCGGGCAAGTTGCACTGACCCCGGAAATCGTCTTTGAACTACATGAAATCATCACTCGTAACGCGATCGATGATCCGAGTGCCGCCGGCCGACTAAGGCACCCCGATGACACTATCACGGTTGTCGACCCTTCGGACAATGTAACGCTCCATGTTCCACCCCCTGCCGAGCAATTGCCGGATCGGCTTGAGGCCATGTGCGCTTTCGCGAATGGAGAGACGCCGGCCGGATTCGTTCATCCAGTTGCGCGCTCAATACTCCTGCATTTCTGGTTGGCATATGATCATCCGTTCGTAGATGGGAACGGGCGATGCGCACGGGCCTTGTTCTACTGGTCGATGTTGCAGCACGACTACTGGCTTTGCCAGTTCTTTTCGATCTCTCAAGTTATCTTGAAGGCGCCAACACGATATGCGCGTACTTTCCTGTACGTGGAGTCGGACGATAACGATCTAACCTATTTTCTGCTTGACCAGCTCGCAGCCACCCAGAAGGCGGTAGACGGGCTTCATCAGTATCTGGATCAGAAAGTGGCTCAGCGTCGCCAATTGGAGAGGCACGTGCGACTTGCATCGTTATTGAATGAACGCCAACTGGATCTCATCGCACACGCGCTGCGGCATCCTAATACGCAGTACGACATCAGCCAACATCAGAATACGCATGGCGTTGTGTATCAAACAGCTCGCACCGACCTGTTGGCCTTGGCGGACAGCGGCTTCCTTGTGAAACGTAAGATCGGGAAGACATTCTACTTCTATCCAACCCCGGACCTCGAAGAGAAGCTGGCGGACTTACCGCCCACTGATACGCGACAGTAGAACGGGAGCGACGGCAAACGAGAAGTGGCAACGTGCCTTTGTCAGCCACACTCTGCGCCATCCACATCATCGATACACGATCGAGTCGCACCGCAGCAGTCACAACGTCGTTTATCAGACCGCCCGAACGGACTTGCTCGATCTGGCACAACGGGGGCTGGTGAGCAAGGGAAAGATCGGTAAAGAGTGGCACTTCACACCCGTTCCCGACCTTAAACGGAGGCTCGCTGAGTTGTCCTAATCGGAGGTTGGACAACAGAAAACCCGCACCTCGCCTGTCCGTGCACTGCCGGACAAGCCGCCAGTGGTACCCGAAATCAGACCCACCGGGATAGGTTCTTAGAGCGCGGCGAATCGGCTCCTGACCCCCTTTTTGACCCCCTTGTCCCCCCCGGAACGTGCTGTTCCCGACGGACCACCGGCGTTCCCGTACGACAGAAGCTCGTTGCGACCGACCGTCGGCTTGGTATAATCCCAAGATGCCCATCGAGCGAGCGTCCCTCTTGGGGTGTCCGCGGTGTAGGGTTGTAGAATCGACTCCTGACCCCTTTTCCCCACGCCTTGATAGGAAGTCAGCACTTACGTACGATGCCGAAATGAGAGATGGCTTTTTTTCTCAACTCTGGCGTGCTCTATCGAATCGCCCAGAAGGCATACGAACGCACAGCATCGGCGGAAAGCGATACGGCCCCTGACCAATTGGATGCGCTAACGGCGCTGCTTTTCTCAGCAGCAACACTCGAAGCGTTTATCATGGAACTCGCGTTGCTCTCAGAAAACGGCGCTCGCACGTGCCCTGCCCCGTCTCCGGTGCATCTCCTCGCGCCGATCCTTCAAGAGACGGAAGTGTCGCACGGGTCTGTTCGGCTTAAGTATCTCCTTGCCAAGGCAATTCTCTCTGGACAGGCGTATGACAAAGGCGGAAGACCCTACCAAGACTTCGATCTGTTGTTCACCATCCGTGACGCAATAGTGCACCTTAAGCCCGATGAGATTAAGGAGAAGCCGCACAAAATTGTCGCAAGACTAAGCAGCAGGGGATTATGCGAAAAGGAGAATCCGAAAAGCAGGTCAACCTGGCTCCATCACATCACAACACGCGCGGTTGCGCGCTGGGCGTGTAACGTCATGCGCGACATGGAAGATTCCATACGAGACTCCTTCCCGAACGATATGGTATTCGGAACACGGCACTTTGACGGAGTGAACTAACCGTCCCAAGTGAGGGCTAACCGTTGGCTGTAGTCGGCGTGAGGTCGCTGTTGAGCGCTGCTAGGGTGCCCCTGGCTCATCAAGCTTGGCGCGGATCTCGTCGAGGACGGCCCAGACAGTGGGGTCGGCGAGGATCTCTTGAACGTCTCGGCGCATCTTGCGAGACCAACTCGGGTATCGATCCGGACCCACGCCGGGAAGATTCACCGGGTCCGTCTCACCGGCGAGGTCGTCCAACGAGATGCCGATGAGTGGACAGGGTGTCCGCGTGAGAAAAGCGTGGGCGGCCGCGCAGACCTTCTCGACACAACCCGCATCGACGTCCAGCAGGAGCCCCTCGGCGATCAGCCGGTGAAGCAGGGCCGCCCGTGATCGCTCGCGCTCGGCGCGTAACGTCTCCAGTTCTTCAGTGGAACGGATCAGCCCGATTTCGCTGCGGATCTCCAAGTCTCGTCCCGAAAAGAAGCCGGTCAGCGGCGGGTGGTCATGGTTTGTGGCCGTCACGAGCGCCCGGGGCGAGTATGAAGCGGCCGGGTGGAAGCCGTCCTCGTCGCTTCGTTCGAAGTACATCACGCGTGACGAGAGAATTCCCCACGCAGCCAGGATCGCGGGCACTTCATGTGGTACCGTCCCCAGGTCCTCCCCAACAATGACAGCCCCGTGGCGGCGGCTTTCAAGAGCGAGAATGCCCAGCAAATCTTCGGCCGGGTAACGTACATACGCGCCAGCGCTACCGGGGAATCCGTCCGGCACCCAAAACTGGCGGAAAAGCCCCATGACATGATCGATCCGAAGCATCCCCGCGTGCGCCATTGCGTTTTGAAGCAGGCGAATCCAGTAGGCATACCGATTCAAACGCAGCCGACCTGGATCGACCGGCGGGAAGCCCCACGTCTGTCCGGTGTCGGAGTACGGGTCGGGCGGCGCGCCGACCTTCACTCCTCTCACGTGCAAATCGGGGGATGCCCACGCATCGCTCCCGTCAGCGGCCGAGCCGATGGCCAGGTCGTGATAGAGCCCGAGTCGCATCCCCGCCCGCCCGGCTTCGTCCGCGGCGTCGGCAAGCTGGCGATCCAGCTCGAACTGGACAAAGCAGTGGAATTCGACCTCGCTGTGATGCGCCTCGCGAAACGCGTCAACCTCCGGCGTGTCCGGCTTGCGATATTCCGCCGGCCAATCATGCCAGTCACGTCCGACCTCGCCCCTCTCGCTGAGCCGGGTCTGAAGTGCGAGAAACGTGGCGAAATCTACAAGTGGTTTGCCCTGGGCCTCGATGTACCTGGCGTACGCCCGCCCGCGATCCGTGTTGCGGTCGGCGTGCCGTGCTTTGAAAGCGTTGTGCAGAAGCCGCAGGACATTTGCTTTCAGGGCCGCCACGCGTTCGTAGTTGACGTGCTGTGACGCGCGGACGCGAGCAAGCTCAGCCTGAGAGTCCGGCGACTCAAGTCGCGCTTGAGCCTCGTCGCACCCGGCGAACTCGGGGACGGCCGCCAGATCAAGATAAATGTAATTGCGAAAGAGGCGACTAACGGGGCAGTAGGGACCGATCCGGTCACCAAGGTTCTCCAGGGCATGCAGGGGGTTGAGGCCCACGAACGCCGCGCCGTGCCTCGCCGCGCCTCGGGCAAGCTCACAAAGATCGGTGAGGTCTCCAACGCCCCAGTTCCGGCGGCTGCGAACCGCGTACAGGTTCGTCCACACACCGTACTCCCGTCGTCCACCCACTTGTTTCGACAGGGCGGTGCACCGGCCTGGAGAGATGATGAACGACTGCTCATCTTCGACAACGCGCCCGTCCAGCTCGACGGCGGCGCGCAGCGCGTGATAGCCCGGCGGCGGGCTCGCCGGCAGTGACACCTCGATGGCATAGGCGGGCTCGCGTGGGCTCGAGCAGCCGGAGGCTGCGTGTGTCTCGCCGTTCTCCTCGCGCAGGTCGATATGCCATTCAACCGGGGCGGTATCACGCCTTGGGATGGTTAGCTGCACGGTCGGCGCGTGCCCGGCCTGAAACGTGACCACGCGCACCGGTGCCACAAGGCGCTGATCCTCGCGCCGATCGAGGTGGTCTAGAGCGCGCTCTGCGGCGGTCTCGGTCGACGCATCGAACCCCATGGCCGCCAGCAGTGCTACCTTTGTGTCATCCTTTGTGACCCACAGCTCGCCGTGGACGTCGTTGTAGGCAGGCAGGATGTCGAGGCGGTCCGCCAACGAACGAAGATGCGGCCGGTCTTTCATGTCACTGAGCCGGTTCGAGTATCAGGGCCGCCAGCGGGGGCAGCGTAAGCCGAAGTGATTGTGGAAATCCGTGCATGCCGAACTCCTCGGTGTCAAGCGTGTCAACGAGCGGGTACCCGCTCCCGGCGTACGCGGGATCGTCGCTGGAGAGGCGGTACACGTAACGACCCGCCCGCGGCATGCCGATCCGATAGTCGTCGCGCGGCACGGGTGTCAGGTTGAGAACGACAATCAACATCCGGTCTTCGTGGTACCGCCCGTAAGACAGCACCGAATTGTCGCAGTCGTTGCAGTCGATCCACGCGAAGCCCCCGGGATCCGGGTCACTTCGCCACAGGCATGGAGATTCCAGGTAGAAGCGACCGAGGTCTTCGAGGAATCGGGCGAGCCCGACGCGCATGGGATCGTCGGCCAGATGCCAGTCGAGGCTCACGTCATAATACCACTCGTTGTACGGCGCAAGTTCCGTTCCCATGAACAGGAGCTGCTTGCCCGGCCTCGTGTACTGATAAGCAAGCAGGGCGCGCAGGTTCGCAAACTTCTGCCAGATGTCCCCCGGCATCTTCTCGAGCAGCGTACGCTTGCCGTGCACCACCTCGTCGTGGGACAGCGCGTTGACGAAGTGCTCCGAGTACTCATAGAGCATGGAGAAGGTCAGATCGTTCTGATGATAGCGCCGATGGATGGAATCCTTCGAGAAATACAGGAGCGTGTCGTGCATCCACCCCATGTTCCACTTGAGAGTAAAGCCCAACCCGCCGTACTGTGACGCCGGTCTCGTTACGCCCGACCACGAGGTGGACTCTTCCGCCACCGTGATGCAACCGGGGCATTCGATCCGAACGGCCTCGTTGACCACCCGCAACAGCTCGAGCGCCCCGATGTTCTCCTTGCCGCCGTGGCGGTTCGGCAGCCACTGACCCTCCTCGCGCCCGTAGTCCAGGTAGAGCATGGAGGCGACGGCGTCGATGCGCAGCCCGTCGATGTGGAACTCCTTCAGCCAGTACAGGGCGTTGGCGATCAGGAAAGTGCGTACCTCGTTTCGGTCGTAGTTGAAGATCAGGGTGCCCCAGTCGGGATGCTCACCCTGGCGCGGATCGTCGTGCTCATAAAGCGCCGTGCCGTCGAAACGCCGAAGCGCGAAATCGTCCCTTGGGAAGTGGGCTGGAACCCAGTCGAGAATCACCCCGATGCCATTCTGGTGACATACGTCCACGAAATAACGGAAATCATCGGGGCTGCCGTATCGCCAGGTCGGTGCATAGTACCCGGTTACCTGATAGCCCCACGACGCCCCGAGCGGATGCTCCGCCACCGGCATCAACTCGATGTGCGTGAATCCGAACCGTTTCATGTGCGCGCACAGCCGCGGGGCGATCTCGCGGTAGGTAAGCGCTCGATTCCCCTCCTCCGGCACCCGCGCCCAAGACCCCAGGTGCACCTCGTAGATCGACATCGGCTCGCGAGTCGGGTCCCTGCCCTCGCGAGACCGCATCCACTGTTCATCCACCCACGTGTATGATGACGCGGTCACCCGCGAGGCGTTGCCCGGCGGGCCCTCCATCGCCTGTGCGTATGGGTCGCTCTTTACGCGGAGCGCCCCGTCACGGGTCTTGATCTCGTATTTGTAAAGCATTTCCGGCTTCAGATCCGGCACGAACAGCTCGAAAACACCCGAGCTTCCCATCCGCCGCATCGGAAACACCCGGCCGTCCCAACCGCAGAAATCGCCCATCACCGAGACCCGGCGGGCGTTCGGCGCCCACACCGCGAACGCCACCCCTTCCACACCGTCAATCCGCCGGACGTGCGCCCCGAGCCGTTCCCAGATCCGCCGGTGGCTGCCCTCGTTGAACAGATGTAAATCCACGTCGCCAAGCGTCGGTGCGAAACGGTACGGATCGCCGCGCTCCCAGACGTTTCCATTCGCAAATCGGAACCGCAGGCGGTACGTCAGCGGGAGCCGCGCCCCTTCAAGGAACGTCGCAAAGAGTCCGCCCTCTTCAATGGGCTCGAGCACAACGGTTTCACCACCGTCAAGTAGGCACTCGATTCCGGTTGCATCGGGATGAAGGGCGCGTATCACGACCCCGGTCGTGTCGCCCCGGACAGCCGGGTGGGCGCCGAGCACACAATGAGGCTCGGTGTGATCGATCGCGCGAAGACGCGCCCAGTCGGAGGGATCGATGCGCAGCGGGGACGCCGGTGCCGCCGGTGCCGTGATCTCGTCATTCTTCATTACGGTCTTCATACTCTTCATGGAACCTGCCTGTATTCCAGCAGCGCCAGCGACCGCGCCGCAATCTCGACGGTCTTGCTCTTTACCGGCTTGTGAAGCGTCTGAGCGTGGACCGTGTTCACTCGCCATGTCCATACGCCCGACTCCGGGATGCTTGGAAGCTTAAACAACGTCAGTTCCTCGCCGCCGTTGAAGATCAGCAGAAGCGTCTGGACCGCTGGTTCGGGTACGTTTTCCGCGGTCCGCACAGGGTCTCCTGCCTCTTCTTTTGACCGACTGGAAAGTCGGTCCCACACCTTGGCGTTCCACAGATTGGCGTGCCCGTGGAGCAGTACGCCCAGGAAACGGTGCCCATGGTCGTTCCAGTCATCGCGGGTGAACTCATTCGCATCCGCGCGAAGCCAGGTTACATCCTTAATGCCGTGTTCACAAACCGGTTCCCCGCGCAGAAACGCGGCGCGTCGTAAACCCGAGTACTCGCGACGCATGGCCAGCACATCATGAACAAAGGCAAGCAGTCGCTCTTGAGGTTGGTCGATGCTCCAGTCGACCCAGAAAGCCTCGCCGCCCTGGCAGTACGCGTTGTTGTTGCCCCGCTGCGTCCGCCCAAGCTCGTCACCGGCGGTGATCATCGGGACGCCGAGGGAGAACGCAAGGCTTGCCACGATATTCCGCTTCATTTGCTCGCGGAGCCCGATGATCTCCTTATCGTCCGTCGGTCCCTCGACCCCACAGTTGCAGGACAGATTGTTGTCGTTTCCGTCACGATTCTCCTCGCCGTTGGCCTCGTTGTGCTTGTGCTCATAGCTGACGAGGTCGTGCAGGGTGAATCCGTCGTGGCAGGTGATGTAGTTGATGCTCGCGCACGGCCCTCGCCGACTTGCCTCGTAAAGATCGCTGCTGCCGGAAAGCCGGCAGCTCAGTTCACCAACGGGCACTTCGTTGCCGCGCCAGAAAGCGCGCATCGCGGCCTGGTACTTGTCGTTCCACTCGGCCCACCCGAAGGGGAAACCGCCGACCTGGTATCCGTTCTCCCCCAGGTCCCACGGCTCCGCGATCAGCTTGACCTGCGATAGGGTCGGGTCCTGCCGGACGGCGGTGAGGAAGGGACCGTTTCGGTCTACTCCATGCTCCCCACGTGTGAGGGTTGTCGCCAGGTCAAACCTGAAGCCGTCCACGTGCATCTCCTGCGCCCAGTACCGCAGGCTGTCCATCACGAGTTGCAGCACCCGCGGACGCCGCATATTCAGGCTGTTGCCGCACCCGGTCGGGTTCTCGTAGAAGCGTCGATCGTCCGCTCGCAGCGAATAGTACGAGGCATTGTCGATGCCCCGTAGCGACAGCGTGGGCCCCAGGTGGTCCACCTCCCCGGTATGATTGTAGACCACGTCGAGGATCACCTCGATGCCGGCCGCGTGCAGCGTTTTGACCATCGACTTGAACTCGTGCACCTGTTGGCCCAGCGCCCCGGTTGCGTATCTGGCGTATGGCGCGAAGAAAGCGATGGTGCTGTAGCCCCAATGGTTGACCAGCCCCCGCTCGACCAGCCGCCGCTCATCGATCGCATGATGGACCGGGAGCAGTTCCACCGCAGTGATGCCCAGGCTCTTGAGATGGTCGACGATCGGGTCGGAACACAACGCGAGGAATGTGCCGCGCAGATGCGGTGGGACCTCCGGATGGCGGGCGGTCAAACCCTTGACATGGCACTCATAGATAACCGTGTCGTTCCACGCGGTGCGCGGCGGCTGATCATCCTCCCAGTCGAACGTCGGATCCACAACAATGCTCTTTGGCACGTGGGTTGCGCTGTCCCGCTCGTCGAAGGACAGATCCTCGTCCGGGTCGCCGTAGATGTAGCCGTACACGGCGTCGTTCCACTCGAAGGCCCCGCCAAGGGCCTTTGCGTACGGGTCAATCAAGAGATTGTTGTGGTTGAAACGATGACCGTCGTGTGGTGCGTACGGCCCGTGAACCCGATAACCGTATAGCTGACCTGGGCGGGCCCCGGGCACGTACCCGTGCCACACCAAGTTGGTCTGCGCGGGCAACCGGAGTCGTGCGGGCTCAACGGTATCTTCCGCGCGGTCAAACAGACACAGCTCCACCTCCGTGGCGTGTTCGGAGAAGACGGCAAAGTTGACACCCTCCCCATCCCACGTCGCACCAAGCGGATAGGGTCGGCCGGGCAGCATACGTGTATCGCCATCGGAGTATCGCATCGTCGTGAGGTCGTTCCGAACGTCACCGGAGTGTGACACATCCTCTTGCAAGACACAAGGGTCGCGTCTTTCCCCTTGATCGCCGAACACCAACGACCGCCATCGGTCGTTGTCGCATCAGCGTCATCTCGGATGGGTTAGGAACACAGCCTCAGGGACTTGCCCGTCCTGCGGTTCGAGAGCATACTGTGTGCCGGTGGGGAAAGGGGTCGCCCGACGGAACGACCTTGAGCGGCGGTTGACATGGGCCGGCGCCGCCCCGAGAAACCCCCTGTGACATGCCGTCTTACGGCACACCGGCTGGAATGCCGAAGATAATCGTACATGAATGATCAACGAAGAATCGCCTATTTTTCGATGGAGTTGGGACTTAGCGCCGAGATGCGGACGTACAGTGGGGGGCTGGGCGTTTTGGCCGGCGACACTATCCGTGCAGCCGCCGACCTCAAGATCCCGATGGTTGCAGTCACATTGCTTTACCGGAAGGGGTACTGTCGCCAAATCCTCGACTCCGAAGGCAATCAGACCGAAGAGCCGGTGGACTGGGTGATTGAGGACTACCTCGAGGAGCTGCCGCCCCGAGCCACGGTAGGAGTCGAAGGGCGCGATGTGCAGGTCCGCGCCTGGATACAGGACGTGGTTGGCTACGGCGGGTATCGGATACCTGTCTTCTTCTTGGATACGGACCTCCCGGAGAACGACGAGACACACCGCGGCCTCACCCACCATCTCTACGGCGGCGATGCGCGTTACCGGCTGTGCCAGGAAGCAATCCTCGGTATCGGTGGGGTTCGGATGCTCCGCGTCCTCGGATATGACGAGATCGAACGTTTCCACATGAACGAAGGCCATGCGAGCCTGCTCACATGCGAGCTTGTGGATGAGCGGTTGCGGGAGGAGCCCGGACGCGAACTGAGTGATGAGGATGTCGAAGCCGTTCGCCGTCAGTGCGTGTTTACGACGCACACGCCCGTGCCTGCCGGACACGACCAGTTCCCTCTCGATGTGGTCAGGCAGGTGCTTCAAGATCGCACCGTCGACATGCTCAAGCAGCTCTCTTGTGTGGATGGCGCGCTGAATATGACCTATCTCGCCATGCACCTGAGTCACTACGTCAACGGGGTCGCCAAGCGGCACGGCGAGATATCGCGCCAGCTCTTCGCATCCTATGCGATCGACTCCATCACCAACGGCGTGCATGCCCGCACCTGGGTGTCCCCACCGCTTCAGGATGTTCTCGATCAGCACATTCCAACCTGGCGCGAGGACAGCTATAGTCTGCGCAACGCGCTGATCATCCCCAACCACGAGGTATGGCAGGCGCATGCGTGGTCTAAGGAGCAGTTGATCCAGCACGTAAACCGCGTGGTGGGCGCGGGGATGGACATGGACGTTTTCACTATCGGCTTCGCGCGACGGTCCGCCACCTACAAACGCGCCGACATGCTTTTCCATGACCTCGACCGCCTTCGCAGGATTCACGAGAACATCGGCCCATTCCAGTTGATCTTTGCGGGCAAGGCTCATCCACAAGACGGCGGTGGGAAGGAACTCATCCGGCGAATCTTCCAGGCCAAGGAGCAGTTGAAGGACAAGATCAAGGTTGTCTACCTGGCTGATTACGACATCGAGCTGTGCAAATTGATGACAGCCGGCGTGGACCTCTGGCTCAATACGCCCGAGCCGCCAATGGAAGCGTCCGGTACGAGCGGCATGAAAGCGGCCCTCAATGGCGTCCCCTCCCTGAGTGTCCTGGACGGATGGTGGCTGGAGGGGTGCATTGAGGGGACGACCGGTTGGTCCATCGGGAGGGTCGGACAGGCTGTACCCGAGTCACCTGACCGTGAGAAAGACGCCGCGATGCTGTATGACAAACTTGAGTACATCATTCTGCCGCTCTACTACCAGGATCGCGATCGCTATGTCGACGTGATGAGGCACTGCATCGCCTTGAACGGCTCCTTTTTCAACACCCAGCGGATGATGCACCAGTATGTCGTGAAGGCCTACCTGGTGTAATGGACGGTCAGGCGCGCCGTTGGGCCGGTGTCTTCCCCGTTCCAGATTCACAGCGGCAACAGATATCGAGCACTGCTACTGCACTCACCGACTGCCAGCCCGGATTATTCATGGGTTTACCGGGAACCGCTCCAAATCCATGTAGCGCCGGGGCTTGTCCCCGGCGTTGGTTGCGCACCGTGCCTACATGGCGCCACCCACAAGGGGTGGCGCTACAAGAGGTTACGCACGAGGACGGCGACAGGATGAATAATCCTGGCCACGCGAGAACACACGTTCCCGTATCCCACGGGGAATTAACCCCCTAAATTGAAAAAAGTCCCCAAAGTCCGCTTTTTCAGTTGTAACGTTCAGGCAAAAAGTGGATAATGCCCTTATCGGCCTTGGTCGCTCAGGGGGCATGTGCATGGGCGGGCCATGTGTCAGGGGGTTGGTTGGGCGTGCGGGCGTGTAGGACAGGTCACGTCGTAGGTTGCCTGTTGTGAACGCCGTCAGCGTGTCACTGCTAACGAGGTTGGGGGGAGGGGGAGGAGGCGCAGGGCCTTTCTTCCGGTCCCTTTGTTGTGGCTTATAGATGCGTACCGGTCGGAGTTGCGTCGGCCCTGGGCACTTGTCGTGGCGTGGTCCGAAGGGTGTGTTGTTTTTCGAGGCGGGAAGCACACGTCCGCTGTCATAATATTGGCAGCGCACGCGGGCGGGAGATGGTTCACGTCATTTGGGAAAGGGAAGTAACATGAAAAGGAGCAGAGGAAGAACTTGTGTCGGATTGATGGCATGTTTGGGTGTGTGCCTGGCGCTGCCGGCGCTGGCGGAGGTGGACCCCACGGCCAAGCGGGCCGGCCAGCCACTTCCGGAGAAACCGGCGGAGAAAGTGGTAGTCAAGGCCGCCGTGCTTCAGGTCCAGCCGGTCCCGAACGAGAAGGAGCTTGCGACCGAGCCTATGGCCGGGCAGAGCGAGAGGAGCTTGGAATACGTTCTGGACATCAGCATGTATTTCAGTTGGGACGGCTACGGCGATGCCTCAAACGACGTGCCGGTGATTGACCTCGCCGCCGCGCTGGGCTTTGCCTCGGGTACTGCTATTACCATGGACGGTATCGGCTGGGATGTGACCCTCGATACCAGTGCGGGATGCGAGGGCACGGGCGCCCCGGGCGGTAGCTACCTGAGCGAGGCGGTGATGTACTTCGATGACAACATCGCCCCGGACGGGTCCGGGCTGTTCCTGACCGTGGGTGTTGGCGATAATTTCGCCGGCACCGCTTCTTATTACAGCGACGTCCTATACCTGGTGCCCAATGGCATTCCGGACATCCCGCTGCCGGACGGCTTGCTCCGGCTCGAGTTCTACGAGAGCTACGATGACGTAGGCGACACCGTTGATGCCTGTTACAACAGCACGCTTACCATCAGCGTCGTAGACCCCAGCGCAATGGGTGCGTGCTGTGACGATGTAACCGGCGCCTGCACCGATACGACGCTGGCGGGCTGCCCGGGCCCCGGCGACACGTGGTTCGGGGGCGAGGAATGCGCCACGTTCACCTGCCCGCTGCCGGCGGTGGGTGATAACTGCTCGCTGCCGATTGTCGTCGACTTCGCGACCGATCTGCCATTCTCGGACACGGCTCAGACGACCTGCGGGCGCGGTTACGACTACTCGGATACCTGTCTCGGTGGTTACGATGGTGGTGAGGACATCATCTACGAGCTAATAGTGCCTTCGGATACTTGTATAAACGTGGCGGCAACGACGGATGCCACCTGGGTTGGTATGGCCATCGACGGCGCCTGCCCGCCGGGTGATCCCTGCACCGCCAGCGACACGAGCAGCGGTTCCGCTGTGAGCATTGATTTGTTGACTCTCACGGCTGGGACGCATTATCTGATGCTGGACACGTACCCCTCGCCGGACTGCATCAACAGCTTCGACCTGACCATCACTGAATGCCCGGCGGGCGGCGCTTGCTGCCATGTGGACGGCACTTGTGATGACGTGCTTGGCGCAGGGAATTGCGTGGCCGCCGGGGATCTCTACATGGGCGACGGAACGGAATGTGCCGGCGTGACGTGCCCAGGCCCGGGCGATAGCTGCGGCAATCCATACGTCGTCACGCTCGGTGTGGCCGACCTGCCGTACACTGACGACAACAGCAACTGCGGCCGGGGCGACAACCATGACGACCCGAGCACAGCGCACTGTCTCTACTACTACGACAGCGGCGAGGACATGATTTACCAGCTCACCGTCACCGAAGCGATGACCGTTCGCGTCGAACTCGACTCACACGGTACTACCTACCCCGGTGTGGCGATCGGCGATGCGTGTCCACCGACCGATTCCTGCCTGGCGTCCGACTATCACAGCTCGTCGGACCCGCTGGATACCGGGTGCGTCAGCCTTGCCCCTGGTGATTACTACATCCAGGTGGATACGTGGTCATCGCCGGATTGCATCCCGGACTTCACGCTCACGGTGAGCGCGTGTCTGGACTCCGGCGCGTGCTGCGAGGATGCGACGGGGACGTGTGTCGGAACGATGGCCCAGGCCTCGTGCGAGGGCATGGCCGGGCACACGTGGTTCGCTGGCGAGGACTGCGCCACGTTCACCTGTCCGCCGCCTGCGGCCGACTACCTGATGGACAACACGCCCGTCACAACTTGCAGCGGTACTTTTGCCGATTCGGGGGATACCGACGGCGACTACAGTAACAGCGAAGATTTCGTGAAGACGTTCACTCCGGACACCGGTGGAACCGTGTTGCAGTTCGATTTCACCTTCTTCGAGGTTGAGACCGGTTGGGATTCGCTGACGATCCATGACGGCAACAGCACCGCCGCCCCGGTGATTGGCGTGTTTGACACCGGCAACCCGCCCGGCGTGATTACGTCGTCGGCGGTGGACGGCACACTCACGTTCCACTTCGAATCCGACAGCTCGGTCCCCAAGGCCGGCTGGGTCGCGAGTATTTCCTGCGTCGTTCCGCCGAAGGGCGCATGTTGCCTGAGCGGCGGCGGATGCGATCGTCAGTCGGAAACGGATTGCGTAACCGGTGGCGGCACCTATGCGGGTGACGACACCTACTGCGACACGCCCGACTGCGACAGCAACGGCCTGATCGACTTCTGCGATATCGTCGAGGGCGCGCCGGACTGCCAGCCCAACGGGCTTCCGGACGTGTGCGACCTTCCGCCGATCGGTTCAGGTCCTGACTGTCAATCTGATGGCATCCCGGATGAGTGCCAGTTGCACTCCAAGAGCGGCCGGGTGGAACTCATCAACGAGAGCTTTGAGGGAGGAACCTTCCCGCCGGCGGGCTGGGATAACGTGGCCTTTGACGTGAACGGCCCGTGGCAGGTTAGCACCACCATCGATTACGTCCACACCGGTGCTCAGTCGGCTGTCCACCCGTGGAGCACGCCGAACAACGCGGACAGCTACCTGCTGACGCCCGAACTGGACATCACCAGCGGATCGGTCAGCGTCTGGTCGATCGGGTGCTCCGGCGAGTCCTGGTGTGACTGGTACGACATCGACGTGATGATCGTCGTCGGCGCCCCCGGCGGCGGTGACGACATCTTCGTTGGCAACCTCAATGTACTCTACACAGACTACTTCACGACGTGGGTGCAGGGTGTTTATGATTTGACGCCGCTGCTGCCCGGCGGTCCGTTCAAGATCGGATTCCGCTACTACGGCCTGGACGGCGACCTGGGTGTCATCGACGACGTGATCGTGGAGGGCGAGACCGGGCCACCGGCGAACGACTGCAACACCAACGGTGTTCCGGACGAGTGCGACGATCCGATCTGCGGCAACGACTGCCTCGAGGGCGGAGTGGGCTACCCCGCAGAGGACTGCGACGGGACGGAGGACGCGGCCTGTCCGGGTGAGTGCTACCCGCCAGGGCACATCTATGAGTGCATGTGCCCGTTCTGCGGCGACGGACACGTCGGCGGTACGGAGGAGTGCGACGGAGGTATTGGATGCACGAATTGTGTGTGCGACTCCGGCTTTGAACCAACGTCACCGCTGTCTCCCGACTGCCAGCCGATTTGCGGCAATGGCAGCCTTGATCCCGACGAGGAGTGCGACGGAGGAACAGGGTGCACGGATTGTGTATGCGACGCCGGATTTGAACCAACGGTACCGCCGTCTCTCGATTGCCAGCCTCTCATTCCCGAGGCCTGCTGTCTACCCGATGGCAGTTGCACAATGGTGCCACCCCACGACTGCCTGGCTATGGGCGGGATACCCCAGGGCCCCGGCACCATGTGCACGACTGCCCAGGCGTGCTGCTTCCCCGACGACACCTGCGCGATGGTTGATCCCCTCTGCTGTGGCGACTTGGGTGGAACGGTTCGGGGGGCCCGCGCCGTGTGCACCGGGATGCAAGCGTGTTGCACGGCCGGCGGAGCCTGTTACATGGCTGACGGGACCTGCTGCACGGCGAATGGCGACGCGCCGCAAGGCGCGGGAACGGTGTGCCTTGGCGACGCAGACGCCAACGGCGTCGACGATGCCTGCGAGGCGCCCCCACCTATCCCAACCGTTTCCGAGTGGGGTATTGCGATCCTGGCTCTGTTGCTGTTGGTGGGGGCGAAGATCTACTTCGGCCGTCGGTCGGTAAGGACAGCGTAAGCTGAAGTGTCGAACGATCCGCGCGATGCGACGGATCGATCTGATTCGTCCTTCAAGGTTAGTTTGGGATCATTCACGCCGCTGGCGGCTTCTCGAAGCCGCCAGCGGCTGTTGATGCGCGATTCACCCGGTATGTAATGCCAAACATGGGGAATGCATCTTGTCGATGGGAACAAGCGGCTTTTGTTTAAGGATGGTGTGCCTGTGATCAGTTTGAGATTTCGCTCAGGTTTGGGTTTCTGTGTCGTTGCGGTGTTCGCGGTGCAGTCCGCGTGGGGCCGGCCTGGCGCACTGACGCATGAGAGTCAGCCGCTCGAGACGGTGGCACGGATCGTCGTGCCGGCGGTTGACCTCGAGGCGGTCCGGCTTGAAGATCGAGCGCGGGAGGCGCAGGGGCTTGCGCCCCGGTTCGCCATCCCAACCCCGGTTCAGATCAGACCGGACGCCGACGGTACCTGGGAGAGCATCGACGACGATACACTCCTGTGGCGCCTGCGGATCGGTTCGCCGGGCGCGGTGTCCATCAACCTGGGGTTCTCGCGGTATCACATGCCCGCCGGCGGCCGCTTGTTCGTCTACGCGGCTGACGACAGCCACGTGATCCGTCCATTCACCCACCTCGACAACGAGACCCACGGTGAGCTATGGACGCCGCCGGTTTTCTCGGCTGAGATTGTCGTGGAGCTTACGATCCCGGCGGCGGCGTTGCCGGCGCTCGATCTGGAACTGAGCTCGATTAACATCGGTTACCGCGGCTTCGGGCATTTGTTGCCCGATAGATCGGGCTCCTGCAACGTGGATGTCGTCTGTCCGGAGGGCGACGACTGGCAGGATCAGATCAAGTCGGTCGGAGTGATTTCCACGGGCGGCTACCTTTTCTGCACCGGATTCGCGGTGAACAACACGGCTCGGGACCTGACGCCTTATTTCATGACCGCCAACCACTGCGGCATCAACTCGGGCAACGCGGCGTCACTGGTTGTCTATTGGAACTATGAGAATTCGACCTGCCGCCCGCCCGGCAGCCCCGCAAGCGGCGGGCCCGGGGACGGCTCGCTCGCCCAGTTCCAGACCGGCTCCTACTTCCGCGCCTCCTACAGCTCCTCGGACTTCACCCTGGTGGAACTGGATGACGATCCGGATCCTCAGTGGGACGTGGTGTTCGCCGGGTGGGATCGTTCCAGCGGGGACTCGACCAGCGCCGTGGCGATCCATCATCCCAACTGCGATGAAAAACGCATCAGCTTTGAGTATGACCCGACCAGCACGACCTCCTACCTGGGGACCGCCATTCCCGGCGACGGCACGCACGTGCGCGTGACGGACTGGGACCTGGGCACCACGGAGCCCGGTTCCTCGGGTTCGCCCCTTTTCAACCAGGACAAGCGCGTGGTGGGCCAGCTTCATGGAGGCTACGCGGCGTGTGGGAACGACCTGTCCGACTGGTATGGCCGCTTTTCCGTGTCGTGGACGGGCGGCGGCACCTCGTCGACCCGGCTTAGCAATTGGCTGGATCCCGGCAGCACCGGTGAAATCGCGATCGACCACATCTCCACGGGTGGCATGACTGTGACACCCGGCGACGACGTGCTGCACATCGGCGAGGTGGGCGGGCCTTTCACGAATCCCTCCGTGACCTACACGCTGACCAATCCGACGGGTCAGGCGATCGACTATGAAGTCTCGTTAACGGCGTCGTTCGGCATCCTTCTCGACGGTGGAACGGATCCGGTCACGGGAACGCTGGCCGCCAGCGGCGGTGTAGTTGACGTAGTTGTGACACTCGGCCCCGACATCGACAGCCTTGGCAACGGTGTCTATGTCGAAGACATCGTCTTCGACGACGTGACCAACGGTTCCTCCACGACACGCCGCCACACAGTCGAGATCGGCCAAACGCGGTTCTTAGTCGACCCGGAAACCGGTCTGGAATCGAGCGGGCCGGAGGGGGGGCCGTTCCCGGGTTCGGTTGTCTACACGGTAACGAGCGAGCGGCCCACGCCGGTGAGCGTCGAAGTCTCGGCGAGTGATCCGTGGATTTCGCTCGACGGCGGGTCGGGGCCGATCACGTTGAACCTCAGCGGTACCGGCGATTTCGATACGGTAACGGTGGGCTTTTCGGCGGCGGCGGAATCGCTTTCGCCCGGCGTCTACAGCGGCACGGTCAGCTTCACGAACCTGTCGGGCGGAGCGGGTGACACCACGCGTCCGGTCTTCCTGGACGTCGGGCGTGTCGTGTACAACTCGACGGACACACCAAAGCCGATCAATGACAACTCGACGATCACCAGCACGATCAATGTGCCGGATGGCTACTGCGTTGGCGATCTTGACGTCGAGATTGACATCACCCACACCTACATCGGGGACCTGATCGTTGAGTTACAATCCCCCGGTGGAACCACCGTCCGTTTGCACAACCACACGGGAGGCGGCGCGAGCGACATCGTCCAAACCTATGACGACGACGGCATCGCCCCCGATGGGCCGGGCATGCTCGCCGACTTCAATCTGACGTTGTCGACCGGAACCTGGACGCTCACCGTGTCCGACAACGCAAGCGGTGACACCGGGACCCTCAACCATTGGGCGCTGCGGCTCGGGCCGCTC
>JBARRC010000099.1:0-6178 GCA_049644045.1 Phycisphaerae bacterium | reverse complement strand
ATCCATACCGGGTTGCCATTCTCATCCTTCACGACCGGCCCGGTCAGAGGATCGCCTTCCCGCTTGATACGCCCCTTCTCGCGTACATCAAAGGCAATTGCGTTGGCCCTGCGGGTGGAAGTGGTATTCAGGTTAACGTTATATGCAACAAGGAAGTCTCGCGCACTGACGGCTGTAGCGCCGGACTTAGGATTGAAGGTGGCGGGTCCGAAGTCCGGTTTCCATTCGGGTTTGGTCAGCTTATCTTTGAGTCCCTCGTATTCACCCGAACGCACGTTAGCCAGGTTCCTTCGTTCCTCCGTGAATGCGGCATTCTCATAGCAGTAGACCGCGATGCCCAACTCATCACCAAGGCGCTTGCCGAGTTTACGAGCGTACTCGACGGTCTCGTCCATGGTGATGTTGGATACCGGTACCAGAGGGCAGACATCGGTAGCGCCGAATCTGGGGTGCTCACCCTTATGTTTACTCATGTCGATGAGTTCGGCTGCCTTTCTTACGGCGCGCACCGCGGCCTCGAGCACTTCATCAGGTGAACCGACGAAGGTTACAACTGTCCGGTTGGTGGCTTTTCCCGGGTCGACATCAAGAAGCGTGACGCCTTCGACGGCTTCTACGTGGTCGGTAATCTGCTTGATAATTGACAGGTCGTTTCCTTCGCTGAAGTTGGGGACGCATTCAATCAATTGGTTGGTCATGTTCTATGCTTCCTCAGGGTTCGGTAATCCAAGAGCTCTTAAGTAACCTCCGCCCAGCGGCATGCCCGAGCGCCGTAATGGCAACTGTATGCTAACGGAAGCCGGTTTTGAAGGCTAATCTTCGGACCTGAATCGGTGGGGTGTGGCCGGAGTTTGTGGGACCCGCAAAGGTAGGGCGGGTTTTACCCGTCTTCTCTTCGCTGGGCGGAGAATCCCTTCTCGTCCCCGCCTCAATCTTGTCACCCGATGCAAATCCACACGAAGGCGGGAAGGGATTCCCACCTATTGGGGTGCGAGAAAGGATTCTCGCACCAGCACGGATCGGTGTGCGCGATTCAGCGCTGACCTTCGACTAGACTGGCCGCTCCCTTACGGTCGCGGTTCGGAGCATGGCCGCTCCCTCACGGTCGCGGTTCGGAACATGGCCGCTCCCTTACGGTCGCGGTTCGGATTCGGATCGTTGGCGCCTGATCGCGCACGGTCGTTCAGGGTGTCGAAGAGGCAAGCGCGTGGCAGCGCCGGCTGATCCGCTCCACGGCGGGGCACTGAGGCCTGATGGTTCGCCACCTGGCCACGAGCACCTCAAGACCGGTTCCTTGGTGTGAAAGGGCTTCAACGTCCGCGTCCGACGCGTGCTCGGCCCACTCGGCCAACCGTTCGAGCACGCTGTCGATAAGGTCGGTATGTCGATCAGCAGCCGGAGCAAGCGGCGCGCTCGGACCTGGCCTGCCCAACGGCAGATGGGGAGTTGTCAGCTCCAGTGCGGCCTCTGCGGCGATCGTGGCGTGCTTCCGGTTGGCTAGGTGAAGGGCCTGTTCGATCAATGGCTGTGTGAAGAGGTGCCCCTCCTCGGATTGCCGCCCGATTGTGCAGAGCGTGTGCCAATGTCGGCTTGCGTCGTCCCAGGTCGTGCCGCTCAGCCTTTCGAGCAACGCGCGTTGAGCTGCGACCATGAACTCCGCGGCGATACTGGCTTCGACTCCTCTTTCCGGTTCGCTAAGGTGACGCGCTGCGAGGCTGAGCAGTTCGGCGATGTCGGTATCGGGAATAGCGTCGATCTCGTTGTAGAGTCGGCCGACACGTTCGCGTCCGCTTTCACCGACATCGGTAAACGCCTTTGAGGTGCGCCGTGCCAACTTGGGGGTATCACCGCCGGCCCAGTGGCGTTCAACGAACGACAGCCAGGCGGACGCCCCATTCCAGCAAGTGATCCTTGTGGAGCGCTTTGCAGGGGGTTCTGGTTTGGCTGTCGGATCGATGTATTCAACTGGTAGCCCGGTGATGCGCGTTTTGGTCGTTCCGTTATCATCGTGTAGCAGCGACAGGTGGTGGCACCTTGCAACGGAAAACCGCAGCCCCGCACCAAAGGAGATGCCCTCTCTCATCGGACCGGGAAGCCCGATCAATAGGGCTTCCGCCACTTCGAACCAGCTATCCGCGACATTGACGATCAGATTCCGCTCATCCAGAAGCGTTTGGAGCACGTGGCCCCACCAGGCCGGTCCGAGCGTTGGATTCAGTGTCGCACGAGCCACCCCTAGCGCCGATTCAGTAATCACCAGTTCCAGCTCCGGCAGCGTGGTGGGAGGTTTAAGTTGGGGCGATGTTCCTTGGGCCTCAATCATCGCCCGCAGCACGGTGAACGGGTTGTACGCGCACCGGGGAAAGTCTTGTTTCTCGAAGATGAGGTTGTGGGTGTAGATGCGTTTCCCGCCACGACCGGTGTGTTCAGCGCCGGCGTAGGAGGAAAATGCCACACACAAGCGTCCGCCTGGCAGGGGATAAAAGGCAAAGCCTCTAATCCCGGCGACCGAGGCGTCGTTGCCGACCGTCGAACCGCACAGGGCATCGTGTGACGGGGAATACCGTGTGATCGTTTGCCTTTCGCCGGGGCGTAGTCCTCGACTGGCGGCGATGATGCGATACCCCTCGCCCATTGGTGTTCGGACGGACGTAAAGATGGCCTGGTCGCAACGGAGTATCGTTACGGACATGCTGTCATACGCTCCTTTCCCCGTGCCTGCTTATTGGGCGAGCTTGGAGAGAGTCCACTCGAAAGGTTCCAGGACGCCGCGCGGGGCGATATGGAGCGGGTAGGGAACGACGTTCTCGGATTCATCGGTGCCATAACCGAGCCCGCCCACCACGCTGGTGGCGAAGAACTCGAAGTCCTTGAAACGATTCTCACAGATATTCCACAGGCGGTTCAGGTTTGTTTTCGCAAACCCGCGCGGATCGTCGAAGGACTCCGGGCAATAATCAGCCTTCGAGAGAACGACTGCCACGGGTGTGCTCATGCGTTGCTCGCGCTTTGTCGCCAGGACGCCATCCAGGTAACTCATCAGTTTCAGCGCGAAAAAGTCCGGCTGCGGAGAACCCGCGCCGGCCAGGGCGGCGTCAACAAGCAGGATGGCGGCGGCGCTTTTCGCGAGCAAGGAACGGATCACGGTAAAGGTCGACGGCGTGGCGACCTCAGCCGCCAGCGCCTCGCCGGCCATGTCGGGCATGACCAGGTCGTAGATCCTCGCATCGCGCTGGTGACGTGAGACCTGGTAGTAGGCCCAGTGCCACTCATCCACCTCCATTGCGGTCTTCGGCGGGAACTGCCGGGCGCCAAGGTAACTGATGACGGTATGTTGAAGATTCACTGAGTAGGCGCCTTTGGGAACGGCATCGAAATCGTTGGCGCGTTTCGAGAGCATGTCCAACAGCATGCCAAGATATACCGTCTTGCCCACGTTGCTGTCGCCAACGACGGTGACGATGCACGGATCGCGCTCCTGGGCGACCGCCTCGTGGATGAGCGCCATCGGAGCCGCGCAGGTGCCGCAGACGACCGCGTCCATCGGATTTTGCGTTTCGCAGATCAGACACGGGATGGTGGTTACGTTTGCGTAGGTTGACATCGTGGTCACGGAACGATTCCTCCCCGTTACTCGCCGTTGATCCAGCGTGCATCGCTCAGATTCATGGCACATCGAAAGCCCGTGTTGTACACCCGGGCAAGAGCAATCTGACCCGTACGGAAATAGTTCGTCGCCTGCGTTTCGAAATAGGTATCAAACGCACCGCCGCGGATCACGTGCATCGGCATCTCTCCGATCACCGGTCGACCCTCGTCGTCGGCAATCGCGTATTCCGTGTCCGTCCACTCCCAGACATTGCCAACAAGCTGACGCACCTGATTCGGCGCGGTGCCGTTGGGGTATTCCTCCACCGGAACGGTCGCCCAGTGACGGGAGCACCAGATGTTGCACCGTTCGCCGTCCATGGCATCGCCCCAGGGGAAACGGCGCATGATGTCCGTGGAGCTGTTTATATGCCACGAGGCGGCCATCTGCCATTCGGCCTCGGTGGGAAGCCGCTGCCCGATCCACAGGGCGTAGGCCTGAGCTTCATACCAACTGACGCCGACCACCGGGTGATGAGCGAACGCTCGATCATGTCGGGCGTTTCGCCAGAACCGTGGACCCGGCTGTCCCGTCAGATCCTTCAGCTCGATCAGGTGAGGCCAGATCTCCTCCGGCCAGCATTCCAACGCATCATACCCGCCCGCATCGACGAACCTCTGAAAACGGGCATTGGTGACGCAGTGCACATCCAACAGAAACGGATCGACTTCGATGTCCTCTTCAGGCGAGCCGGGTTGGGCGGTCAGCGTGTGGGAGATCGTCACACTGCCCGCCGGGACCAGCGCCATTCGCTGTTCAAGGTTACGTTTGGCTTCCTCAACAACAGCTTCGCTGCCGGTGTGCGAACGCCACTTCTGCTCCTCACGGAGGATCACGTTGTGCCGCCCCTGTTGCACGAGACGTTTGAGTGGATCGCTGTCCAGCGTTTCACACGGCGCCGGCTCGTATTCGCAAACCGGCGGGCTGGAAGAGGGCGGCTCATCCTTACGCAAACTGCGTTGCGTTTTCGGGTGGGCCTCTGTGTTCTTGCGTGAAAACAACTTCAAAGCCATTCTGCTGCTCCGAAAGCAAAGCGTCGTGTTTCCGACAGCTCACACTCCAATCGCCTTGCGCTTGGCGTCGCGTCGCAACTTGCGGAACTGATCGGCTCGACTCGTGGCGGGTTTGGGCACGGACTTCTGCTTCGGTTCCGAGTAGGCGGGTAGAGTCGCCTGGGCGTCAGTACTCGGCACCGGCGCGATGATTCGCGGCATGTCTCCCAGTCGTTGAAGGAGTTCTTCCCGTTGAGTGGCCACTTCCTGCTGATCCCGAACGAGCTGCGCTTGCATGGCGCCCAGCGCTTCGCGTGTATCGGCCAGTTCCGCCGCGTAGGCATCGAGCTGCTCTGATCGAGCCGCCAGCTCCTCCGCCCGGTGGCTCAGATCGAGCCGTTGAGGTCCAAGCTGGCGAACTTCGTCGTCGAGTTCCTTTCTGACGGCTTCCAGTGCCTGCTGACCTTCGGCCAATGACTGGCGCTGTGCGGCGTGGGCCTGTTGCTGCTCGAGCAATTGCTCGCCCCTGGCTTCGAGTTCCCGTTGCTGAGCGTCCAGCGCAGCCTTCTTGTCCTCCAATTGCCGGCGAACCGATTCGATGGTCTCCTGATGTTTCTCAAGCTCACCGGTTGTTGTGGCAAGTTCTGCAAACTTGGATTCAAGTTCCTTACGTAGACCAGTCAATTCCTCCCGGTTTTGGGCGAGGTGCTGCTGATCCGTGTGTATCACGTCGCGCTCAGTCTGTAGCTCATCCGCCTCGCACCGCAGCTTCTTGCGCGCCGCTCTCAGAGCTTGCAGCGCGACGGACGAAAGCTGCTGAACACGGCTCGGGTCCGGCACGGCCGGTAGAGGTTCGTTGGGCTGTCTTGCCGTCACGAATAGAATCCTCGTAATCTCTAACGCTGTCCAGCTTCACAAGCCTACGATACGGGTCGGCGTTCGGATAGCCCTGCTTTTGATCCCCTTGGACGCCGGTGATGATTTCATCACCCCGTCACCCCGTTCTTCTCGGACGCGAAGACCTCATCCACCCACGGGCGGAATTACAAGACGTATGTGTGTCTACCGGACCGATTCTCACCCATCCACCATGATCGAAACGTAGACTGATCTTAGATTCCCGGTTGGCTTGGTGACGAACCCATGGTTGAGTCCACCCTACATGGTGATGTGCTGTTGGCCGCAGACTCGGCGATCGATGCGTTTGAACGTGAACTCAATGAGTATCAGACGCAGCTCGGCGCATGGTCCAACGGTCTGCGTACGCAGCTTGAAAGCCAACGGGTTGCCGAGAACGAACGAGCGGCTGCCCGCGCCCGTGATCTCGACGAACGCGAAAAAGAGCTTGCGGACGTCGCTGAACAACTCGCGCAGCAGGAGCGAATCGCGGCCGAACGGGAGGAGGCCACGCGCGCGGAAATCGCCGATCAACACCAGGCACTCCTGGATGCCCAGGCAGTGCTGGCGGCTGATCGCGAGGAGTTGTCGGCGGAGCGCGATCGGCTCAAAGAGGAAGAAAACGCTCTCTATGTCCGGG
>JBARRC010000098.1:0-1589 GCA_049644045.1 Phycisphaerae bacterium | reverse complement strand
GGCTTGGGCATGCCACCCCTCAGTTGAGGTGTAACAGAGCGCTAGCGAGTCTTCGTCGAAAGGGCCTCTCATGGCCGGCAGCGAGGTGCGGGCTGATTTCTGGGTGAACGAATACATCACGCCTTGGGATATTTACTCCCATGGTATCACAAAAGTGCTCGCACACGCCCGCACACCGTTCCAAGTCATGTACATCGTGGAGACCGGGGCCTACGGCAAGGCACTCGTGCTTGACGGAAAGTGGCAATCGTGTACGGGCGACGAGTTCCTCTATCATGAGCCGCTGGTTCATCCGGCCATGCTACATCACGGATGCCCGTGCCGTGTGCTTGTCCTCGGCGGTGGTGAAGGGGCGACGGCGCGGGAGGTGCTGCGTTGGAAGACGGTCGAGCGGGTGGTGATGGTCGACATCGACGGTGAGGTGGTCGAGGCCTGCCGGGAGCACCTCCCCGAGATGCACCAGCATGCCTTCGACGACCCGCGTCTGGAGGTTGTCATCGATGACGCGCTCAACATCCTGGGCAATACCACCGAAGCATGGGAGGTGATTATTTCGGATCTGTCCGATCCCATCGAGGATGGGCCCTCCTTCAAGCTGTTTACACGGGAATACTTTGAACAGGCCAGGCGCGTGCTCTCGCCGGAGGGCGTGTTCGTGTTGCAGGCGGGACCTGTAGCACCGGCGGAGTTGGGTATGCACGCTCGTCTGGTGCGGACGATGAAGGCGGTCTTCGATCACGTTGCGTCCTATACGACCTATGTCCCGACCTTTGCGGCGCCGTGGGGGTTCGTGCTGGGAGCCGATCACCCGATCGATACCCGGCCCGATCCCGATCAAATCGACAGGTGGTTGAAGGAAAAGACAACCGGCGGTCTACGTATGTTCGACGGCACGGCGCTTCTGGGCATGTTCCAACTTCCAGCCCATATTCGTCGGGCCATCGCGGAGGAAACGCGTGTTTACACGCTTCAGGAGCCGCCGAAGTTCTTCGGAAAGGGAACCGTGGAGCAAGCTGCCGCGACGCCTCGCGGCTTCGATTTCCACCGGCGGTGAATCCAGAGGTATTGGTCGGGAGCCTCGCACACCATTTCCTCGATGGCCGTCGTGTAAGCTTGCGTGATCCAGCGCAGCGGATCGTCTTGCGGTTCCCATTCGTACGGATAGATGATGCGCTGAACGCCCACATCGTACTGGGCGACGTTACCGCGCCGCCGCGCGTACCCCACCACAATCGGGCACCGGCTTGACATCGCCAGCAACCCGATCGATTTATAAGTCGACGCGGGTTGGCCGAAGAAGTCGACGAACAGTCCCTTCCGCCCAGCGTCCTGATCACCAATGAACGCAAGCAGCTTGCCCTCCTTGAGAATCTCCTCCGCACCGCCCATTGCTCCCTTCGTGTCGAGCAGTGCCAGGCCGTGCGTTCGACGGCTATGAACGACGAAGCGGTTGAGGTAGACGTTGTCGAGCGGCCTCATGATCGCGGCCACGTCAAACCCCAGGGCGGCGAGCAGATGGCCGGTGACCTCGAAGGTGCCGTAGTGCCCTGTGACGAGAATGACACCCCGGCCGCTCAGGAAAACCACGA
>JBARRC010000097.1:0-6640 GCA_049644045.1 Phycisphaerae bacterium | reverse complement strand
ACCTGGGTGATGGGCTGTTCGAGGACCTCGCTACGTGGTCGGGTATCTCTGTTACCATGACCCGCTGTCACAGTTGGGGCGGAATCCTGGCGGACTTTGACCTCGACGCCGATCCGGACCTCTACATCACCAACGGAAGCGCCTGCCGCCTGGAAGCCCACCACGACAGCCTCTTCGTCAACGACGGCCGTGGCCGCTTCATCCCCGTTGTCACCGCATCCGGTTCGCCAACGGTAAACGTGAATACCCCGTTTGTCAGCCGGGGCATCGCAGCCGGCGATTTCGACAATGACGGTGACGTCGATTTGCTGATTGTGAACCTCAACGACCGCCCGGCGCTGCTGCGTAACGATACACCCCGTCGCGGACGACACTGGCTCAGCGTCAAGCTCGCCGGACGACCCCCCAACCGCGACGCAATCGGCGCCGTCGTGAAGATCACAACGGGCAAGCAGACACGGGTCCAGCAGCGGTTTTCCGCCGGTAGTTATCTGTCACAGCACGATTCGCGCATCCACTTCGGGCTGGGCAAGCACCGAAAAGTCGATAGACTGGAGGTCATCTGGCCGGACGGCTCGCGCCAGACTCTGGAGAATGTGGGAGCGGACCAACTGGTCACCCTGCGGCAGCAGCCGATCGGTAAGCGTAGGATCCATAAGACCCCAGGCACGGAGTAAAGAAGCGATGAGTGCGACACAGAAGAAGCGTATCAAGAAATCCCCTATCGAGAACAAAAACGTGCTCTGCGAGGCGTACGACTATACCAAGGAGGTCTCGTTCGTCCGCGGCATGCGCGTGGAGCTGGACAACTGCGTCATGCTTTTCATCTCGGGCACGGCGAGCGTGAGCGAAGAGGGCAAGGGTCTCTACCCTGGAGACATCAAGGCCCAGACGCGGCGTACCTTCCACAATATCACCGGTCTACTCGAAAGCGAGGGAGCTGACTGGCATGACATGATCCGGACGACGTGCTATCTGGCCGACTTCAGGTACTACGACGAGTTTAACGAGGCTCGCAATGCGTTCTACGTCGAACAGGGGCTCGATCCGCTGCCGGCCAGCACCTGCATCGAGGCTCGCATTTGCTGGCCGGAGCTGCTCGTCGAGATTGAAGGCATCGCCATGATCCCCAAGGATCGAGCGCGATAAACGCCCGAACGTCGATACCTAAATCCCCGTGTCGTGCTGGTGCGAGAATCCCGTGCTGGTGCGAGAATCCCTTCTCGCACCCCTATCCCGGCGAATCCGTTCCCCCCTCCGCCTCATGCGAGAGGAATCCCGCAGGACTGGGTCCGTGACACTTCCGGCGGGAGCTGGTTGCTCAATCAGAGCCGCGACCGTGAGGGAGCGGACCAGTCGCACCCGCGTTATGGGTGTTTCCGCTCCAAATCGGCGATTCCACTGTGTGGAACGTGGGCCCGCCGATTCTGTCACGGACCCCGCAGGACTTGTGTCGAGGTGGGAATCTCGACACAGCACAGATGCCGCGACTATAATCGGAGATGAGCCGCAGGCTTCAGCCTACGCGGATCGGATCTGGCGCTCGGAATCGGGCTGCCACATGTAACGGGTTAGCTACAGGCAAGCGAACCCCGAGAGGCCGCGAGACGCCTCATCTGGCGCTTTGGGCAGCCAGATTAGCGGTCTTCCCGAGGATTCGGCAGCCAGCGTGGTCGTAGCCCGTCCGGTGAGACCCTAACCACCGGGGTAGCGGCGCCCGCGAGGAGTACAGAACGTTAAAAAAGGCTTGAAGCCAAATGGCAAAGGCTGTATCATAGGGAGTTAGTCAGTTTATTCGCGTGACAATTTCTAGCTGTGTGGGGATGTAATCGCAGAGGCGGTCCATTACATCGCTGGACGAGGGTAGTTCGTTTCGGAGGAGACAGTAGCCACATTTCTAGTATGCGCTCAGCGCCGCATACTTCGTCAGCGTCGACGCGGGCTGTCATGGCACGGTCGCCGATGACGGATTTAGACCACGTGGGCTACCGTGCAGGAGCCCGCGAGGTGATAGGGGGAGGTTGATTATGATCGTGGTCATGAAGCCACGCAGTACTACGGAGCATGTCAATCACATCGTTACGCTCCTGCGAGAAGCAGGCCTGAGCAGTTGGGTGATTCAAGACGCTACCCCCAAGGCCATAGAAGTGCTCGGCGTCAACGGTGAGGTCAATGCCGCCCTTCTCGAAGGGGCCCCCATGGTGGATCGTGTGATCCGGCAGGCCGATCCGGTCCTGGCCGCTGGCCGGTCCGCCAAAGGGCCAGACAACCAGGCGGTTGAGGTTCCACTAGGCAGCAACGCCACTGTTGGAGGCAGGAAGCTCGGTATCATCGCCGGACCTTGCAGTGTGGAGAGCGAGGGCCAGTTGTTGGAGATCGCCCGCGCTGTAAAGGAAGCGGGTGCCGTGGCACTGCGGGGCGGAGCGTTCAAGCCGCGGACTTCCCCCTACTCTTTTCAAGGCCATGCGGAGCAGGGGTTGGAACTGCTGGCCCTGGCCCGTGAAAAGACGGGGCTCGCCGTCGTCACCGAGGTGATGAGCTGCGAGCATATCGACCTGGTCGCGCGATACGCCGACGTTTTGCAGGTCGGGTCACGCAGCATGCACAACACGCACCTGCTTGCCGCTGTGGGGCGACAGAGCAGACCGGTGCTGCTCAAACGAGGCTGGAGTGCCACCCTCGAAGAGTTCCTCTTCGCGGCTGAATACATCATGCTGCAAGGCAACCGCAATGTCATTCTGTGCGAACGGGGGATCCGAACGCATGAAACCTACGTTCGCAACACGCTCGCACTCGCCATCGTGCCGGAAATCAAACGCCTCTCCACCCTTCCGATCATCGTGGACCCTTCCCACGGGACCGGAAAGCGTCATCTGGTGGCGCCTATGAGCAACGCAGCCATCGCCTGCGGTGCTGACGGATTGCTCATCGAAGTGCATGGAGCCCCGAGTCAAGCCTGGAGCGATGGTTCCCAGTCGCTCGATCCGGAGCAGTTCCACTCGCTTATGAAAGGCCTCAGGCCGTTCGCTGAAGCCTCCGACCGCAAACTGTAAGCACAAACCCTATTGAGGCTCCACGACGACCCATCGGCCGTGTTCGTCAAGCACGAAATGCAAGACGGAATAGTCTCTCTTACACAGCTCGCTGTTTGCGCCGTCGATCCCGATGATGACCAGGCGATTCCAGTTGATCGGGATGCGACCCACATCGATCGCGAACGCCTGCGCCCCCCGCGTGTGAATGTCCAGCTTGTTGCGTTTGGGGTCGAATGATCCGGTAACCCACGCACCGGCTACGCCATCCCGCACCTTCAACGCAAAGAGCCAGCGATCCGGATCATCGACCTCGACCGGGATGCTGATCCGCTCCGGTGTGGTGTCGATGGTGGCCGCATCATCCTTTGACATGCTCGGCTGCGCCGCGGCTCCGTCGTCCGGAGGTGGAGCCGGTGCGGGTTCGTGGCAGGCCGACCCCACGAGCAACATACCACCGTACACGGTGAGCATGGTCAGGCGCCACGGATACACCCGACACATTGACGACGCGGTTTGGCGATGGCTCTCAATCATGTCTTGCACGGCATTCCTCGGTTAAGGCGGCGTCCCAGGCAAACCGGCGTGCACGAACGTGCAACACAGATATAAACCCGTCGTTTGCGCTCCGGGCTCTGATCAACGCCGCAGCATTACGCACCGTGCCACAAATCGAACCGGGTGCATCCCATTTGGGGTGGCACGGTCTGGCCCGCCGTAGGCGGGACAGGCCGTGAAAGCATCCAACCACGGCCTCGCTGCGCGAGACCGTGCCACACGTCGCAGATTCGCCACCTTTTCTGGGATGCACCCAATCGAACCTAACACGACGCACGGCGGTTGCCAAGCCGACGGTAATCTTGTACGGTCAAACGCGCCGCGAGGATGCATGCACCATGGCGCACACTCGAAAACGAAGAGCCCCTGTGATCCGGTCGACCACCATACTGGCGGTGCGCCGCGGTGATCGGGTGGCCATCGGCGGCGACGGGCAGGTTTCACTCGGCGAAACGACGGTCAAGCACGACGCCCGCAAGATTCGCTCGCTCGCCGACGGCAAGGTCTATTGCGGGTTCGCCGGCTCGGCTGCGGATGCGTTTGCCCTGCTCGAACGGTTCGAGGCCAAGCTCGAAGAGCACAAGGACAACATCCGCCGGGCCGCCATCGAACTCGCCAAGGAATGGCGGACCGATCGGGTGCTGCGCCGGCTGGAGTCGCTTCTGATCGCCGTCTCGAAGGAGGCGACGCTGATGATCGGCGGATCGGGCGATGTGATCGAGCCGAGCGACGGGGTGATCGGGATCGGCTCGGGCGGAATGTACGCCACGGCCGCCGCCCGCGCCCTGATGGCCCATACGGATCTGCCGCCGGAGGCCATCGTTGAGCATTCGCTCCGAATCGCCGCGGACATCTGCGTTTATTCGAATCAGGAGATCGTCGTCGAAACCATAGGATGAAACCGCTGGTGCCGCGTTTCACAAGAAGTGCGACTGTGGTCGCTGGACCGAGAATCCTTTCTCGGTCCTCTCGGACGTGCCGAGAAAGGATTCTCGGCACAGCGAATCTCGGCACAGCACACCGCGAAACGCTCCGTTTGCCACCGGCTTATGCAAACCAATGCAAGAACTAACGCCACAACAAGTCGTCGAGGAACTCGACAAGTACATCGTCGGTCAACAGGCCGCCAAGCGCGCCGCCGCCGTCGCGATTCGTAACCGCTGGCGTCGCCAGCAACTGCCAGAAGGCCTCCGCGAGGAGGTCGTCCCGACCAATCTCATCCTGATCGGGCGGACCGGCGTCGGGAAGACGGAGATCGCCCGGCGGCTTGCGAGCCTGGTCAGCGCCCCGTTTATCAAGGTCGAAGCCACCAAGTACACCGAGGTGGGGTACCATGGCCGCGATGTCGAGAGCATGGTGCGCGACCTTGTCGAGCTCGCCATCCAGATCGTCCGCAACGAGCAAACCCAGGTCGTGCGAGCGGAGGCCGAACGCCGCACGGAGGAGCGGCTGCTCGACCTGCTCATGCCCCCCACCGACTTTGATCGCGCCGACAGCGACGCGGACAGCGAAACCGCGCAGCGCCGACATCGCAACCGGGAGAAATTCCGGGCGCAGCTCCAGGCCGGCGAACTCGAAGACCGCGTCGTGGAGCTGACCATCGAGACGAAGCCCGTCCCGACCGGCATGATGGCCACCTTCGGCATGGACCAGATCGATCCCGATATGCAAAGCTTCCTGGAACGTCTGATCCCGTCGCAGTCCAAGTCCCGCAGCGTGCCCATCCGCGAGGCCCGCAAGCTGATCTTCGACCAGCAGTGCGACGAACTCATCGACCGCGAGAAGGTCACGGAAACGGCACTGCACCGAACGGAGAACAGCGGGATCATCTTCCTCGATGAACTGGACAAGCTCGCCTCGCCCCGGCAGACGCACGGCCCGGACATCTCCCGGCAAGGCGTGCAGCGCGATCTGCTGCCGATCATCGAGGGATGCTCGGTCGGCACACGCTACGGCCAGGTCAGAACCGACCACATTTTGTTCATCGCAGCCGGCGCGTTCCATGACAGCAAGCCGAGCGACCTGATGCCCGAGCTGCAGGGGCGGCTGCCGATTCGCGTCGAGCTGGACGATCTGACACAGGAGGATTTCGTCCGCATCCTGACCGAACCCGAAAACGCTCTCACCAAACAACAGATCGCCCTGCTGGGCACCGAGGGGGTCAAGATCGAGTTCACCGACGACGCAATTCTCGCGCTGGCTGAGACGGCCTGTCAACTCAACCAGTCGGTCGACAACATCGGCGCCCGCCGGCTCATGACCGTCATGGAGCGACTCATGGAGGAGATCAGCTTCGAGGCGCCCCAACGCCACGGCGAAACGATCCGCATCGACGCGGCCCACGTCAGGCAGCGCCTGGCCGACATCACGGAAGACGCCGACCTGAGCCGGTTTATCCTGTAAATCACCGTGCGCAATCCCGCGCCACAGATCCGAGCCCCAAGCACGAGCGCAGGGTGTGCTGGCGGGGTGGCATGCTCGGCGCAGGCGAGCATGTGCATGTGCTGGTGCGAGAATCCTGCGTGCTGGTGCGAGAATCCTTTCTCGCACCTTCATCCGGGGAATCCTCTCCCCTTCCACCATACGGGATGGGAATCCCGCAGGACTTGTGTCGCCAGGGTGGCACGCTCGGCGCAGGCGAGCATGTTCTCGCCGTTCGGCGTATAAAACCGAACCGCGACCGTGAGGGAGCGGCATGTCCGCGCCACACCCGGACATCCCACCCAGCCGCCCGAACACGGAGCAGCAGGAAATAAGTATGGTGTCCCCCGATTTTTAGTGTCCCCCGATTTTCTCCCCCGATTTTCTCCCCCGATTTTCTATGCGTAACATGATGGGGAATTCCGCGAGCGACAACTCGTGCGACTCACGCCATGCCTACACCTCAAGCCATCACGCCGAGTGTGTCAAGAAATAGGTACGGTGTCCCGAATGGCACTGCCGTCGATTTTGAGCCCCGCCGGCGCGAGAATTCCACGGGCGCACGCGGAGATTGTTAGCGATCTCCATCGTGCGTGAAGGATTTGCTCCGGCACTCTGGATAGCTATGA
>JBARRC010000096.1:0-8717 GCA_049644045.1 Phycisphaerae bacterium | reverse complement strand
GCTCTGTAGCGAGCCGAGCACCGGCAAGATGAACGGAACGACGAGCGCCAACAGGGCCAGTAGCACGTCGACGGCGATGAGCCGCTGCCACAGATAGGCTTTAAGTTTTGCCGGCTCAACGATACGTTTCGTTCGCCAACTCACCCACCCGCATCCGATGACGAGCCCGCCCATGAACACGGCGATGATCCAGCCGATCCGCTGATAGACGTAGCCATAGAGGTTCTGAAAGGCGAAAAGCCAGATGATGCTGAGCGCCATGGTCGCGAAGCCGGTCGTCCCAACTGACAAAATGATGGCACCATTCGGAAACCACGAATTGCGCGGGCGAGCCGCGACCTTCAGGTCGCGCGGATGTGCGTGCGGGGAAGAGCGCGCGGGTCGGGGTCTCCGCGCAGGCTGAAGCCTGCGGCTCGCTTCGGCACCGGCAGCAAGCTGCCAGTGGCACCCGACGTAACACGCCGCAAGCGTCGTAGCAGCAATTGCCAGCAGCGTCACGATGAGTTCAAACCAGCCGATCGAACGAAGCCGCTCGATGACACGCCCTGTCTCTCCACCGGTCATGCGCTCCCACAGGGTCAGCCGCTGTACGTACACGATCGGCCGAAGATCGGTGCTGATCTCCACGTTGCTTGCGGCATCAAGCTCGGAGGCGCGTTGACGCAACTTGTCTGAATCAAGCCAGTCGACGGCGCCGTCAAACCAGACAGGGTCAAACCATTTCAATTCTCCTATGCCACGCTGCGAATATCGCTGCGCGAGCTCGACCGGGTCGACCGTAACCAGGTCTGCTTCGGTGGCGGCCAATATATGCGCCGGATTACCCCAGCCAACGGTAATATATGCGAAGTGTCGCCGCAATGTCGCTCGGATCGAGGCCAGGTATTCAGCGGATGCAGCGGAGAGCCGTCCCGGCATGGCGGCGGCCGTCATGCACAGTACCGATTGCGGCGTCATCGCACGGCGAAGCTCGCGATAGAATTCGTCGGTATACAGGCGGGCGCGCAGGGCTGATATCGGCTCCGGAAGCCGGGCGATGACCAGGTCGAATTGACTCACTTGCGTCTTGACGAAGTACCGGGCGTCTACGTGGTGCACGCTGACGCGCTCGTTCTTCAGGGCGTCAATGTCCGCATCGGTAAGGTACGGTTGGATCAGCTCGATCTGGCGTGGGTCCGTCTCGACGTAGTCAACGTGCTCGACCGGGTGCCGCAGAATCTCAGCGAGCAACCCCTCAGCCCCGCCGCCGAGCACGAGCACCTTTCGTGGTGACGTGTGCTGGCACAACCAGAAGTGTGCGAGCGGAACGAACGTGTAGGGGTCGGGAAAATCGGCGGAGACGTGCCCGTCGCTGTACAACGTAAACTGCTCAGCCCGCCGGCCGACGGCCAGGTTCTGGTACTTCGACTCCGCCTCGGTGCAAAGCTCATACCCCGGTGCGACGTTTTGCCACCGACGAAGGACAAGCCGGCGATCTAATGCGTCAGCGGCAAAGATCGTGGTCAGCAACGCGGCAACGGCTATGCTCACCAGGCACGCGGCAGCAAAACGTTTGCGTGTCGTGGCTGTAAGCAGACCCGCGGAGGCGGCAGCTGTGATAGCGCCGCACGTCAAGACCGTCTGAATGGGGCTGAGGTGCTCGATCGCCCAGAAGCTGAACGCCGCTCCGCCGACCAGACTTCCGGCGGATTCGAGGGCGTAGACGTTGCCGAGTTGAAAGAGCCCACGAGCCGCTCGAGCCGCGGGCTTCAGCCCGCGCGGGTTTTCCGTGCAGGCTGAAGCCTGCGGCTCGCTTCGGCGCGGTGCGTCCGCGCAGGCTGAAGCCTGCGGCTCGCTTTGGCACGGTGTTTCCGCGCAGGCTGAAGCCTGCGGCTCGCTCGCACGTGTGATACAGCACGCCAGTGGAAACGCCATACCCACCAGAGCGCTCGTGGGCGAGACGAACAGCATGGCTGCGATGGCTGTTTTGGGAAGTGGGAGTAGCTCGCCCGGTGCTACGCCGAGCCACGCCCGAGCACCGCGAAAGATCCACAGCTCGGCACAGGCCGCTGCACTCAGCGCTAAGAGCACCACGACGAGCCCCACATCGACGCGCCGCAGACGCTCCGCCACCCAACCACCAAACGCGGCCCCCACCGCCACCCCAAATAACCACGCGGACAGGACGATCCCCCATGCAAACTCGCTCCCGAACATCAGCACAAGGGCTTCACGCACCAGAAGCGATTCTGTGACGATCGCCTGGATGCCCCACGCCAGGATAAGCGCGCCCAGGCATACGCGGCCTCGGCGATCGGCTTGGAACGGCATGCGAGTCGTGTCAGGGGCATCCATAGGTGTATACCCGTATTGGAACTGGGCTCGACCGTGATATAGTATCGGGTATTACCCGGGAGACGAGGGATGCCCACGTTTTTTGCACGGCGATACATGCGCAGGCCTGAGGCCGTCGGAAACACCGAGAAGGTGTTGGGGGTGTTCATTCTTCTGCTCGTCGTGGGGATCGTCACGGCGTTCGTGACGCACGTCAGGACGAACGAGGATTACCTGTTTGACGTTAATGACGCGGCCGGTCGACAACCCGCTGTGTTTGCAAATCCGTTTCCGGATTCCGGTGTCGCGGGCTGGCGGACGCCGAGAGAGGTGTCGCGGTTCACGCCGGAGACTCTCTATCAAAAGATCAACGGGCGGGCGGACGTGTACTTGCAGTTTCACGTGGTGGAATTGACGTTCGGCACATACTACCACCAGACCGACACGGACCGGATGGTGGACGTCTATTGGTATGACATGGGCAAACCCGTCAACGCGTTCGGCATCTACCGGACTGAGGCACCGCCCGACGCTACGCCCGTCTCGATCGGGCAGGATGGCTACAAAACCGGTGGGGCGGTCTTTTTCCGGAAGGGATCCAGTTACGTGCAGGTGCTGCCGGCCGGGCCGGATATGGACGACTCAGGCGTGGCATTGAGTGTCGCCGGGCGCCTGGCCGATCTGATCAAAGATGGCGAAGATGACATGTGGGCTCGGGAGATCTTGCCCCGGGAAGGGCGCATCGCCGGTTCATTCAGTTACATAGCCGCGGATGCTTTCAGCCTGGGTTTTTTGTCCGAGGTCTTCACGGCTGACTATGATTTCGACGGCACGCGAACCACGCTGTTCATCCACCGGGCCGCCGACGAGGCATCTGCCAGGGCCTTGCTCGATCAGTATATGGGATTCTTCGAAGGGTATGGCCGGGTGATCTGGAAGGACCCGGATGCGTTGCGGCTGATTGTGGCCGGTGATGTCGCGGGCATGATCGACGTGGTGTTTGTAAAGGGTCGTTACCTGGGCGGTGTCACGGGTGCAGAGGACGCGGAGGTTGCCAGGAGGGCGACTGTAGCGTTCTATGAGGAACTGACGGTGCCTTAAGGCAGTTTCGTTCATTCATTGTGTGGCGAGCCGCGGGCTTCAGCCCGCGCGGATTCTCCTGTGCACGAAGATCCTGCAAGCTCTAAACCCGCGACACGAAAACCGATTATGCCCTAGCCTGGAGGCTGACGCAACGTGAGTGACACAGGACTGACGCGACGAGACCTTTTGGTGCGCGGTGCTGGGGCCGTTGTCGCCGCCGGTGTGGCCACGGTGGGCGGATACCTGCTGTACGACCCTGAGGGCGACGCCGGTCTTCCCAAGCCCTCCAAAACCAGGCTTCGACTCAAGAATTACTTTGCGGACATCTGTTTACCGCCCTCGAATCCGCGGATCAGTGTGGCGACGGGGAGTCAACCGCACATCGAGCAGATGGTCCGTGCGGCGCTTGGTGGACTTGATCCGTCACTAGGCATGAAGCGCTTCGTCGCCAAGGGCGACGTGGTTCTGATTAAACCCAATGTCGGATTCGACCGCGCCCCGCACTTAGGAGCCACCACCAACCCGGAGGTGCTCCGTTGGGTGATCAGGGCGTGCAAAGAGGCGGGTGCCCGTAAGGTGATCGTGGCCGACAACCCCATCGAAGCGCCGGACGCGTGCTTTGCGAAATCGAAGATCAGAGAGGCCGCTGAGGCTGAGGGGGCGAAGGTCATGCTGCCCGCGGAGGTCCACTTCGAGAGTCTCCTGATCCGCGACCGCAGGCCTGATCCTGCCGAGAGCGAGGCGCTGGGGCACTGGCCGATCTTCTACCGACCGCTGGCTGAGGCAACGAAGGTCATTGGCCTGGCGCCCATCAAGGATCATAACCTGTGCAGCGCGTCGATGAACCTGAAGAACTGGTACGGCCTTCTGGGCGGAAGGCGAAACCAGTTCCACCAGGCGATTCACCACATCGTCTCCGACCTGGGGCTTATGATGAGCCCGACGCTGGTGATTGCGGACGCCACGCGGGTGATGATGAGGAACGGCCCGACCGGCGGACGTATAAGTGACGTCAAGCCGGGCGGTGAGCTGGGACGGCCCGCGGTCATCGCCTCGGTGGACCCCGTGGCGTGCGATGCATGGTGTTACCGGCATCTGCTCGGGCGCGATCCGGCGAAGCTGGCGTATCTCGAACTCGCACAGAAGAAGATCGAAGCACAGATCGCCGCCGGCTCAAACCGGTTCGGTCAATGTGACTGGCAGGCGTACGACCGCGAGGGCAAAATCGTCATCACGAACGTGTAGCGACATGACCAAGACACACCCGAAAAAGGGAAAAGTGCGAATCACCCGGTTTCACGATTCGTGGCGGAACATGATGAGGATCACGACGACGCGGATCATCGTTCAAACGGTGCTCTTCGCCCTGTTTCTGTCGTTCGTTTTGTTGACGACGTTTGCCAACCTCGACCGCTTTCCCGGTCTGCGGGACTGGGTCAGCAAGGTGTTGGAGATCGATCCGCTCGTTGCGATCGCCACGGCCATCACCACACACACCGTGTACAAAGGACTGCTCTGGTCGCTGGTGATCCTGATCCCGACGCTGTTTCTGGGACGTTTTTTCTGCAACTGGGTTTGCCCGTATGGAAGTTTACATCAGTTTGTCGGTTGGCTGTTCCGCCGGCTGCGACCGAAGCAGACGCTCGAGGTAAACCGGTATGGCCGGATACAACACGTCAAGTATTACATCCTGATCGCAATGCTGGTGGCGGCTTTGTTCGGTAGCCTGCAGATCGGGCTGCTCGATCCGATCTGTCTGCTCTACCGGTCGCTTACGGGGGCGGTTGTGCCGGCGGTGAACATGCCGGCCCAAACCCTGTTCGGTGACTACAGACTCCATCAGGGTGCGTGGCTCATCGGTTTTCTGCTCTTCGGCCTGGTGGCGATGAACCTTGTCATCCCGCGGTTTTTTTGCCGGGTGCTTTGCCCGCTGGGGGCGCTGTTGGGTTTGCTGAGCCGATTCGCCTGGTGGCGGATCGAGCGCGATCCGGTCAAGTGCACCGACTGTGGTCTGTGCCTTCTAAATTGCGAGGGGGCCTGCGATCCGCACAAAAGCCTTCGCATGAGCGAGTGTCTTGTCTGTTTTAACTGCATCGAGGACTGCCCGGAAGCCGCGCTCAGCTTTGCGTTCATGCCTCCCAGGGAACACGAGGTAACCGGTCCCGATCTGCCGCGGCGTAAGGCTATCTTCGCGGCGATCACCGGCCTGCTGTTCTTTCCCTTCGTACGCACTTCCGGGGCGAGCACGCGGAACTTCTCGAGCAAGGTGATCCGCCCGCCGGGGGCGGTCGAAGAGCTCGAGTTTCTGGAGCGGTGCATCAAGTGCGACCAGTGCATCCGTGTCTGCCCGACGAACGGGCTTCAGCCGGCGTTGTTTGAGTCCGGTCTGGAAGGACTGTGGACCCCCATCCTGAATTTCCGGATGGGCCATTGTCAGCTCAATTGCACTGCCTGCGGACAGGTATGCCCGACGGGGGCGATTCAGCGAATCTCAGTCGAAGAAAAGTTGGGCGTCGGCGATTTTGCCGATCAGGGCCCGGTCGTCCTCGGCACGGCCCATATAGATCGGGGGCGGTGCCTGCCCTACAGCAAGGAACTCCCATGCGTAGTTTGCGAGGAGGTTTGTCCGACCAGTCCAAAGGCGATCCATACCGAGCGGCGGGTGCGGGCGGTGCAGGACGGTAAGAAGATGGTCGTGAGCGCTACGGACAGCACGGTGACGGTGAGCGAGTGGGCCAAGCCCGGTCAGGCGGTCGGGCAACCGGTGTTGTTCGACGTCAATCAATGGAAAGGTGACGACGTAAGGGCCTTTTACGTCTCCGTGAGACATCCGGACGGGGTGATGGAACTACACCGGATCGTCGGCAACGACGCCGACACGCTGATGATCGAGGGGCAATTCGCGCGCACGCCGGAAGCCGGTACGACCGTCGTGCTACAAATCGATCTGAGGATTCCGAAGGTCGACACCGCCCTTTGCATCGGGTGCGGCCTGTGCGAGCGGGAGTGCCCGGTCGTCGGTGATCGACGGGCCGTCTACGTCACCGCGGAAGGCGAATCCCGCTCACAACACTACCAGCAGCGCGATCGCAACCGCTCGGTTCGCCTGATGAAGACGCCCTCCGGCGCTTCGTAGGGCGGGTTGCGCTCGCCGATGTGATTTAGCGGGTAGGACCCGCTTCATGTTGCTTCAGCGACGATGTTCGGCATTCCAATGCAGGGTCCGATGTTATCGGCGGTCTGGGTTTTGCGGTATCCGATCACCGGCGGAAACAGTTGTTGGCCGGCACGCCAAACATATTCTAGACTTTCTTTCGTCGTGGCCTGATGAGGCATCTCTTGGCCACGTTGGTGGCTGAGGGGAGGGGGAAAGATGAGCCGCACATCACCACGGATCGTACTGGCTGATCCACAACGCTCAAGCCAACGTCTCTTGCGCCGGCAGCTCGAAGACGCGGGTTTCCACGTTGAAATCGCAGCCAATGGCAGCGAGGTCATCCTGCTGTGCGAGATCGACCCGCCGGACATCCTTATCCTGGACGTTGATCTTCCCGACATGGACGGTTTCGAGGTATGCGCGTATGTCCGACACGAAACGCACGACTCGGACATAACCGTCATCATTATGACGGAGACGACCGATGAGATGACGAGGACGTACCTCGGGCAGATGGTGGACTATGCCGGCGGCGATTACTTCTTCGCCAGGCCGTTCGACGGCAGGTTGCTCGTGCACCTTCTCGATGGCCTGAGCAACCAGGCCGACCAGAGCAATGACCAGCCCCGCGCTGTGTTTCCGACGCGCGTCGTGTGGCCGACGACGCGAACGCGCTCATTCGCATCAATTAACTGATTGGGGAAGCTACTACGGATCGTGGTGTGAGTCGGTGTCTTCCGGCGTGAGGCTCTCTTGCGCCGTGTGTGCATCCCTGCCTGTCCCGAGCCACAAGGCCTCACCACCGGCCGCCAGGAGCGTCGCGGGAATCACCCATAGTGCAAACGTCTCCCACACCTGTGCCGACGACAGAGGGATCGCCTGCTGCGCGAGGCTCAATCCAATTGTCAGCATGATGACCGGTGGCTCCAGCAGATTCAACGCAACCCCCACCCGCATGCGACGCCTCTCGGCATTGCTGCGGGCCGGACCCAGTACCAGCGGGTCTGCTGGAAGGTCCAACATCACGCGAATTGCGATGCCCAGACTCATCCCCATGGCCGCTATGCCGAACAGCGGCAACACACGCCATCGCCCCAACGCAAGCAACAGTGCAAGGATAGACGCGTTGTTGACAAAGATCGTGGCCGCCCGACGCCACCAGGCGCGACACCTTATCAGCGGCAGGACGACCCGGCGGACCCACCATGCAATCCATCGAACGGGCGGCAGGGAGGATTGCCTGCCCATCGCCCATCCGGCCCCGGTGCCCACGAGCATGAGAAGGGTGCCCAGCGCGACATAGGTCCAGACCGTGCCGATCACGTCCAACAAGCGAAGTATCATCGGCTTCACCTCCTGACAGCGCCGCATCACCAGGGAATCAAAGCCTGGCGTCTTACGTTACGATTCGTTTTCTGCGGTGCGCTCGAACGGTGTGGTTTCGAGCGTGCCGTCGGTGCGCTGTCGAAGCTGTTGGATCTTGTGCTCGGCTTTGGAGAGGATTTCACGGCACTGTTTCACCAGCGCCATCCCACGTTCATACTTGTTGATGGACTCTTCGAGGCCGATCTTGCCCTGCTCGATCTGCTCGGCGATCGTTTCGAGTTCCTTGAGTGCCTCTTCGAATGTCAGTTTGCGCTTGCCCATGATTATCCAAACAGCTCCAGTTGGTTGAGGTTGATGACCTCTGACTCGAACTCCCCGTCCGCGACTTCCGTGATGATGCGCTGGCCGTCTTTCAAGGGTTTCAATGAGCGAACCACGTTACGGCCCTTCTTGATCCGCGTAATGGAGAATCCCCGGCCGAGTATAGTCTTGTAGCTCATGGCCCCTAAACGCTGCTCATGTCGTCGCACCTGCTCGTGATGAAGCGAGAGCCGGTGACGCATCGCGGCGGACATCGCGTCGGCGGTGCGGCCAAGCCCGTCGGCGAATCGTCGAATCACATGCACCGGCGATGCCCGCTCGAGTCGTTGCCCGTAGCGGCTGATGGTGCGCTCCGCCTCCGCCAGCCGGCGCGACAGCGCCCAACGCAGTCGATGCTCCGCGTCACGCAACTCGACGGCCCGGCGCAACAGGTGGGCGTGTGGCGCAATTCGCTGGATGATCGGTTCGAGTTCGTCGAGCGTGCGACGCAGCCGGTGCACGCGCTCGACAGTGGAGC
>JBARRC010000095.1:0-3251 GCA_049644045.1 Phycisphaerae bacterium | reverse complement strand
GCCAGGTTTCTGAACTTGTCGACGAGCGATGAGATGTCGTCGAAATTGACAACCCCGTTGGGCGGGCTCCAGCAATCCACGTAGCCGCTCGGCATGACCATGCAATTGGCCGGATTCGTGTAGTACTCCCCGACCACATCGCCCCATACGACCGGTGTAACGGTTGTCAACGCGTCCGAGTAATGGTCTTCGACGCCGGCATCACAAGCTTCGGCGACCGCCTGGACCTCGTACACGGCGTTGGGGACAATCGCGTCGCCATAGACGTGCACCAGACCCACCTTGCTCCAGTCCATGTAGTACGGTTCGCACTGCAGTATTGCACCCTTGAAGGTCGGCGGGGGCGTGGGGCCTGAGTTAGCAGACGACTCTGAGATGTCCGACGGAGCGCCGACCCACCTTACCTGACCGCTGAAACCTTCGAAGGGCGAGGGGAGATCCACGAGCGTCACCCGAAGCGCCGTCGGTTCCCCCGGATTGCCGGGCACCAAGGAGAGGTAGCGGTTTTTGTCTATCGCGACGGGCTCCGGCTGCGGCGCGTCGGCCGTCGAACACAGCCGTATGCCTGCGGCGAAGTCCGTGGCGTGATCAACGTTCGCCCAGACGAAGCCCTGCAGTGTGTCGGTCTTCCAGAAGACCCCATAGTCGCCCAGATCGTCACTCAGATCATTCAGCTCCGGCGTCACGGTTCCACTGTCGGCGAACCGATCCCCGACCATGTACGGCTCATTCCCGGGGCTTGGCAGCGTGTTACCCGCAACGGCCAGTACCCACTCGCCCTTCACTTCATCAAACCAGGTCAGATCAATCGAAAGAGGATCCGCCCCGCCCAAACCAACATCATCGAACGGGATCGTTACGGTCATGAAGAACTGGCCATCAGCCAGCGAAGTCTGGATGATCAGCGCCGTGCCAAGCGCGTCGAATCCCCCGGCACCGGGATGAACCGGATCGGTCGTCTCATTGACGATGATAGAGGCTCCACCGGACCCGGACTGGTTCGTAAACTCAACCAGCGCGTCCACGGTGGGGTCGCCGCCTCCACCACCGGGATTGAGTGTCACCGTCTCACCGTCGTCAACGTCGCCATCAAAGGCCGTGACGCATCCCGATTCGCACTCATCGGGAATACCGTTCCCGTTGCAGTCCTCACTCGTGCCCTCGGCAATGTCGAACTCATCAGCGGTGCTGTTTCCGTTGCAATCGAGATCGCAATCGACAAAGAACGTCGGATAGGTCGGCGGTCCGGTCCAGCCGAGTTTGAACGCCTCCCAGTCGTCGCAATCGATGTCATCATCGCCGTCGAAGTCACCCGGCTCACAGCCAGGGTCAAACGGTCCGCCCGGGCCGGTGAAGCACGAAAGGAACTCTGTTTCGTCGCTCTGATCAACATCGCGGTCGCCGTCGAAGTCGCCGCGCATCGGAAGTTGCGTGTTCAGGTATTCGACCAACGTTCGCAAGGTGACCTCGGTCGCGAGGATCGCGTCCTCCAACTCCATCGTGGATCCCACATGGACGTGTCCAGCCGCAACGTTCCACACCGGGTCTTCGGGGTCTGAGTGCTGGTCGTGGTACCAGGTGGCGTGATAACCGATGAAGTTGCACAGAAAGTCGCTGTCGTCGATGTACGTATGGTACGAATCCAGGTTCGGAACCGCAGCACCCACGGCGTCCACGATGGCCTGCAACGGCAGCGATGACCAACGCTGTGTGCCGGGCGTCTCGTCGGCGATCGGCAATTCCGGCGTCGGCTGAGAGGGAGCCAGATAGTCGTCACTCCAATCGCCAAGCTGTAACATGCGGTGCCCACCTTCCAGCTCCCAGTCAAAATCGGGGTCGGCACGGCCGAAGGTGATAATCGCCACGGGATTGACTTCGGCGACGATACGCCACCAGTCGGCTGAGGTGTCCTGGTAGTCCACCTCGAAGTCGCCCTCGCCCTTGCCGAGCCCTTCGGGAAACTCGGGGAAGAACGAGTAGACGTTATAGAAGCGTCCCTCCCAGTTTTCGCCGACCCAGCCATCCGGATTCTGAGTGGGATTGGTGCTGAATGGGCGTAGCATTTCATTGGTTGGCGGCCAGTAACCCGTGACCATGATGTTGGGCAGGCTGTTGCGGGCCGTCGTCACGGGGGCGGCGGGGCCACGCTCGTCGTAAGGGCGCAAAACCCTGGCGTAAGGAGGCAGCGCACCGCCTTCGGGTTCACGAAACTCCTGAGCCATCGCGCTGCTCGACATCAGGCAGACAATGGCCGCCACGACAAAGCTGAGTCTCAAAACACGCGACTGCATTTCAATATCCTTTCCCTAGGTGCCAATGGATGGCACATGCCACAGGACGCATGATCCAAGCAGCGTAAGATGTGCTCCACGCGCCCCCCCCGCCCCCACAACAGATCGAGCTTCATCCGTGGGGCCTGGTGTTTTACTGCCACAATGGACTATGGCAGATACACTTTATCAAATCTGCGGTACGAATGCAAGCCGGGCGGTTTGGCCCGATGCTTTGCCAAGATCAGCCCGTCGTGATAAACCTTTAGCGGTGTATTGACCGACGAGAACGTTGGTCCCACGGACTCTGTTGGACGGTCAAAGTCATGAAAAAGTCGATATTGCCGTTGCTGCTTGTAATGTGGACGGCCGGATCGGTTGGCCTGGGTACAGCGGTCGGACAGACGACCGATCAGCCGAATAGCCCGAAAGACGTGTCGGAAGCGTCTTTGGTTGAGAACATCAAACGGCTCAGCAAACCGGAGCTGGTCGGCCTTTCCGACGCACAGCCGCTTCCTCTGCAACTAGCTGTCAAGCAGCAGACACTCGCCTATATCGACGCGTTGCTCGAGCGCTATCCCAAAACGTCGTTCAGAGAAGAAGCGCTCGTCATCAAGTTGCGAACCCTGGCTGATCTCGCGCGGGTTCACCCGGCACATCTTCAACAGCTCTTGTCCTTGACCGATGAGATCGCTCGCGGCGGTGCCAAGGACCGGCTCGCCTCAGAGAACGCGTTCTATGCCATACAAGCGTTTGTGCTCGGTGCGCGGCACGAAGGGATGCCTGAACGGCGCCGGCTGATAGGAACCAGGGAACGCTATGAGGCGTTTCTGGAGGACTACCCAAAGTCTGAGCACATTCCCGTCATCCGTGCCAGCCTGATTCGCAACCTGATCGCCCTGAACAAGATCGACCTGGCTCGCGCGGAGTTTGACAAGCTCAAGCGAGATCACCCCGACCACAAAGCCACGCGCCGGGCCC
>JBARRC010000094.1:0-3427 GCA_049644045.1 Phycisphaerae bacterium | reverse complement strand
GGCCAACGCCTGTCGAATGAGCGTGTTCTCGATCTCGCGCAGGTCGATACCGGAGGGCGGCAAAACGACACCGCCGGCGTCCGAGCCCGTCACCGCCTGGTCCACGCGCCCGAGCACGGTGTCATCGGCTCCGATGTGTTCCCCCTTGCACAGCAACACGGCGCGCTCGAGGACGTTGCGCAGCTCGCGTACGTTGCCGGGCCACGTGTAGCCGTACAGCTTCTTGTAGGCCTCCTCGTCGATATGTGTGACGGGTTTGCGGAACTCCTTGGCGAACTGCGTCACGAAGTGTTGGGTGAGCAGACGAATGTCATCGCCGCGATCTCGTAGCGGTGGCAGGAAGATGGGGATGACATTCAGGCGAAACATCAGGTCATTGCGGAACTTGCTCTCCTCAATCAGCTTTTCGATCTCGCGGTTGGTGGCGGCGATGACGCGCACGTCCACCGATATCTCCACCGTTCCCCCGACCCGTCGGAAGGTGCGTTCCTCCAAAAAGCGCAACAACTTGGCTTGAAGCCCCGGGGGCATGTCGCCTACCTCGTCGAGAAAGATCGTCCCGCCGTCCGCCAGCTCGAAGAGACCTTTCTTTGTCGTCTTCGCGTCGGTGAAGGCGCCCTTCTCGTGACCGAACAGCTCGCTTTCCAAAAGTGTTTCCGACAGCGCGGTGCAGGTGATATTCATGAACGGACGGGGCGCATGATCGGAGTTGTAGTGGATCACCCGTGCGACTAAGTCCTTACCGGTCCCCGAGTCTCCGCGAAGAAAAATGGTTGACGCGCCGCTCTTGGCGACTTGATCGATGGTTTCAAACAATTCCAGCATGCATGGGGCCTGGCCGATGATGCGATCAATCCCATATTCATGCTGGATATGCCTCCGCAGTTCGCGGACTTCGCGTCGCAGCTTCGTCGTTTCAAGGGCTTTGTCGGCCTTGCGAAGGACCTCGTCCATATTAAAGGGCTTGGTGAGGTAGTCGTATGCGCCGAGTTTGATTGCGTCGACTGCACTTTCGATGCTCGAATAGGCCGTCATCATGATCACGACGACGTCACTGTCGGTCTCACGCACGGTGCGCAGGACATCGAGGCCCGTCGTGTCCGGCAGCCTGTAATCCAGCATGATCAGGTCGTAGGCGCTGGCGTCCAGTGCTTTCAGCGCGTCCGCACCATTCTCGACTTCGGTCACTTGATAGCTGCGCGCCTCGAACTTCTGCCGCAGTGACCAGCGAATGAGTTTTTCGTCCTCGATGATCAGAACCCGCACCGTCATGGCTTCACCTTTCGCGCCTTCCGCTCCCCGTTATGTGGCAAGGTCACAATGACGATGGTTCCGCGCCCCACCTCACTTTGCAGCTCGATGTCACCTCCATGAACTTCGGCGATCCTCCGGCAGATGGAAAGCCCCAGGCCCGTCCCCTTCGCCTTGGTTGTAAAGAATGGTTCGAACGCCCTCTCGCGAACCTCCGGCGTCATCCCCTTGCCTTCGTCTCTGACGATGAGTTGCACATGGTCGCTGTTGCAGGCGATGCCGAGATGAATGATGTTGCCGTTGTCCGACGCGTGGGCCGCGTTGAGGATGAGATTGATGAGTAGTTGCTCGATTTGCGCATCGTCCACAAAAACCGTGGTGTCGGTGGTGAGTTTCCCGTATTTAATGCGGATGTGCTGGAGCGCGGGTTCCTCACGAAGGACGGTCAGGACGCGCTTCACGACTTCATCGAACGGGACCTTCCTCGCCCGCGGGGGGGCCGGACGGGCGTACTGCAGCAGGTCTTTGACGGTCGCGTCGAGGCGGTTGATCTGCCCGAGGATCTCGCTGACGATGGGTTGATGAGGATCGTCCGGTACCATCCCATCCCGGATGATCTGAATGGCGCCGCTGATGCCGGCCAAGGGATTCTTGATCTCGTGGGCCAACGAGGCCGCAAGTTGCCCGATCTCTGCCAGGTGCTCGGCCCGGGTCAGCTTCTCCTCGACGGCCCGCCGCTCCAGTCTTCGGACTTGTTCAGAGTAGCTTTCCTTGTAGCTCTCCAGTACGACCGCGAATTCGAGCACGAGGAGTTTGTGGAGCGACTCGAGTTTTTCTTTCGCGTCGGCGACGTTTGCACTACGGATTCGCCGTTCCAGACCCTCCCAGATTACCTCCATCGCCATGAACAGGTAGTGCTGCGGAAGACCGACGCTGACATGGGAAGCACCGAATCTCCGCCGTTTCTTGTAATAGGTCTCGTCGTAACACCCTTCGAAGAGTTCATGGAGCCACATGGACAGCAGGGTGCGCTGCCGCTCCACCTGGCGGTCGCCGCCGGTGAACACGGCTCTGGCACCTTCGTGCTTGAGCAGTTGGTCGTAATAGCGATGCACAATCTCCGGAATGGCCGGTGTCGCGTGGGAAGCCAGGGACTGCACGTTGACGGCGTCCCGTTGATCAAAACCCATCGCGCGCTTCATCTCGTCAAATACCGCTTCCGACATGCCTTCATTATAGAAGCAGTGGGGCCGCTGCGACAGCGTCGTTCCCAGGTCATCTGGCTGCAGGACGAGCGCAAGCTGTGTGGATGGTCGGATGAGGGCGCCGCTGCGCGAATCGACCACACCGCCTCATGACGAGCCGCAGGCTTCAGCCTGCGCGGATATCCACGCAGCCATCAGAGGCGGAAAGGTCGTCGCTCTGTGGAATATTGCGTGTCGGCTGCGGCATTTGGCACACGGCGTGTTCCCCGTCGTAAGTCACGACTGGACCCGGGGTCAGGCTCGATCCCGACCCGATCGGTACGCCGCGCTCGCCTTTCAGGTAATATGCTTGTGGTTTACGGGCGCTTGGCACGCCGACTGCCACACACACCAAAAAGGAGTGAGGCCGTGAACAGACCGGATTCGCCAACCCGAAGGCAGGATGCTATGGCCGGCAACACCTCGCCATCTCCTGCGAGACGACTTCTGATCGTCGAGCCGGAAGCGCTGGTACGCTGGTCCCTGGTGACGTACCTGACAAAGTGGTTCGATGTGTTTACGGCGGATTCGCGGGCTACCGCAGATCATATTCTGGACGACCAATTGATCGACGCTGTCGTTGTGTCGGATGACCTGTCGGATCGCGCACCGGAGGAGATTGAAGCGCGCGCGCGATCACGGAACCCCGCGGCAAGGGTGGTGCGGACCGTCACGGATTCGCCGGGTGAGCAGACATCAGGCCTGAATACTCCACGCCTGGAAAAACCCTTCGAGTTGTCTAAGCTGGCAATGCTGCTCGGAGTCCCGGATGCGTCACCGTCCGGCGGACCCTGTGACAACGGATGTCCACCGAAGACCGGTTGATATCCGGGCGGGCGGCATGGATCAACGAAGTTGACCCGTGGGGTACCGTTCATTCCGTTGCCGAGTTTGGACAGGGTGGCATGGGTCCGCCCTGGACGGACCCATGC
>JBARRC010000093.1:0-9229 GCA_049644045.1 Phycisphaerae bacterium | reverse complement strand
CAAATACTACCGTCCCAAGAATCCCCGGCCGTCGCAGCCACGAGTTACCAGGCGGAGCATTAACAAGTGGATTCCTGGAAGATCGGAGAAAATGAAAATGAACGCCGCCTAAGTCAACAGCATTGGGTCATGCGGGGGGCCATGATTGCGGCCGGCACCGTCCTTATTCATCGCTTCGCATGGGTGACCTACGTCTTCGGGGCTCTGCTGATTGTGACGGCGCTGAAGTTGCTCGTCGTCCGCCATGACAACCTGGAACCGGAGCGGAATCCACTTGTCAGATTGGCACGGAGAATCTACCCGGTCAGCACTGAGCTGGACGGACAGAAGTTCTTCACGCAAATCGACGGCCGGCGTGCGGTCACACCATTGCTGCTTGTACTGCTGGTCGTAGAAAGCACCGACGTTCTGTTTGCGGTGGACTCGATCCCCGCCATCTTCGCCGTGACTCGGGATCCGTTCATCGTGTTCACGTCAAACGTATTTGCGATCTTAGGCTTACGCTCGCTTTACTTTGTGCTCGCCGGCGTCATGGACAAGTTCCGGTACCTAAAGACCAGTCTCGTGTTTCTGCTGGCGTTCGTCGGAGTGAAGATGCTCCTCGCCCACCATTTTCCGATAACCACGCTCGTCTCCCTAGGGATTATCAGTGGGATCCTATCCGTGGGGGTCTTGGCTTCCATCCTGGCGGGGCACCGGGACAGCGCCGCCCTTGTCTCGCCGCTTGCCGATGAGCTCGAAGACCTGGCTGAATACTCATGGAAGCAGACTCGCCGCATCGTGGTTGTCCTTATTGGCGCCACCACACTGATCGTTGGGATTGCGATGATCGTGCTTCCCGGACCGGCAATCCTGATTGTCCCGGCCGGCCTGGCGATCCTCGGAACCGAGTTCCTGTGGGCCCGGCAGCTGCTCGGAAAGATGAGGAAGACAGGGACTACGCTGACACAAAGGCTGTGGCGCGCGATCCGTGGCGGTCAGACGGGGAACGGAGCCGGTGATCGAAGCTAGACAGATGAAGCGCTTTGCTGATCCTCACTGAGTAGGAGTTCCGCATTATGAAATGGTCTTGGAAGGCGGGCGCGATCTCGGGAGTCGCCATCCACATTCATTGGACGTTTGTGCTCCTGATCGGCTGGATTCTTGCTGCCCATCTGACGCGTGGTGAGACGATCGCTGACGCTATGGTGGGGCTCGGCTTCATCTTGGCGATCTTCGGCTGTGTTGTGCTGCATGAACTTGGCCATGCCCTCGCAGCTAGGCGCTATGGAATCGCGACGCGGGATATTACGCTGCTGCCAATCGGCGGTGTCGCCCGGCTTGAGCGGATGCCAGAGAATCCGATCGAGGAGCTGGTTGTCGCGGTAGCCGGTCCTGCCGTCAACATGGTGATTGCCGCTGCCCTCCTTGTAGGCGTCGCGGTTTCCATGGGGATAGGGTCGATGGGCAACGTGGATCTCGCAGGGGGACGTTTCTTGGTCCAGTTGACGTACGTGAACATCGCACTGGTCGTGTTCAACCTCATTCCGGCGTTTCCCATGGACGGAGGTCGCGTGTTGCGGGCGCTCCTCGCGACACGCATCGAGTACGTGCGCGCGACGCAGATCGCGGCCACGATAGGGCAAGGTCTGGCCATCGTCTTCGGCGTTTTAGGCTTCTTCTTCAACCCGTTCCTATTGTTCATCGCACTCTTCGTGTATCTCGGGGCCCAGGCCGAAGCTCATCACACCGAATTGCGTTCGCTCACACGCGGTGTGCCGGTGCGCGAGGCGATGGTCACGCGGTTTCGGTCGCTGGCGGAGGCTGACAGCCTCTCGAAGGTGGTCGAGGAGTTGCTTTCCGGCGACCAGCAGGGTTTTCCAGTCAAGAGCGGCTCCCGTGTAGTAGGAATCCTCCCCCGGGACGCGTTGATCAAGGCCCTCGCCTCAGCCGGGCCAACCGGCAGCGTGGCCGACGTGATGCGGCGAGACTTCCAGACGGTGAGCGATACCGAGATGCTCGATCAGGTATTCGAACCGATGCGCGCGGCGGGCCTGAGAGCCGTCCCCGTTCAGCGACAGGGTGAGCTGGTCGGAATGCTGACGCTTGAGAACCTCGGGGAATGGATGATGGTGAACTGCGCGCTTCGGAAATGTCGGCCACGAAGCGCCATCGAGAATATCTTCGGCAAGATCTGAACTCCGTCGCACGCGGCTGGCATCTCGCCGCCGCGTGCTTTACCATTGCGTCTGATCGTCCCAGCAGGCGGCGAAGTCTCACGGCGCAACGTACCGCGCCACGATGACCGTAATGTTGTCCGACCCACCCGCATCGTTGGCCGCGTCAACCAGGCGCCTGCACGTTTCCTTGTCCTCCTCACCGGTGCGGAGGATATCGATGACTCTCTTCTCAGGCAACTCCTGCCACAGCCCGTCGGTGCACAACATCACAGTATCGCCAGCCTCCAGGTCCGCCATGTAGACCTCGGGGCTCAGCTTCTCCGCACCTTTTCCAAGAGCATTCCACAAGACGTGGATCCAAGGAGAATCCTCGATGTCTTTGGCTTTCATGGCCCCCTGATCGACGAGGCTCTGCGCCATGGTGTGGTCGCGCGTGATCTGCTGCAGCTTCTTACCTCGCAAGACATAACACCGGCTATCACCGACATGGACGACGTACATCTTCGGCCACAGCACATATGCTACGGTAAGCGTCGTACCCATGCCTTCGCATTCGGGCACGGCGGCGGATTCTGCTCCGATCACTTCTTCACAGCGGCCCATGGCGTGCTTGAGTTCCTCGTAGAGATCCTCTTCGTCCTCACCATAAAGCCGGAAGAACCAGGGCAGCACGTTAAGCACGTACTGCGCCATGGTCTGGATTGCCAACTCACTCGCGCGCTCGCCCGCCGCGTCGCCACCGATACCGTCGGCGACGAGATAGAGTTGCCCTTGGCTCCCACTGAACATCACGTCCTTGGGGTCAACATCCAGGCTGGTCTCATGAACGACCATCGACTTGTTCAAATCGCAGATCAGGAAGTGATCCTCATTCGCGTCCCGTTTTAGCCCGCGATCGGTCATGCCGGCAAACTGTGGTTTTACACGTTGCTCCATCTTCTCGTTCCCGTGAAGGTCCTACCGCCTAAACGATCATGTCCAGAACGAGCCGCTGCCGGCAGCGTCGGAAAACGATGCCGGCTGTTTGTCCCCACTCGCGGAGCCTTGTGAGCCAATGTACAATCACAGCATCGCGAAGGCCACTTCTGCGACAACAGAGCTTCCTCTTGTCGCGACGGCTGAGAGTCCACCCGGAATGCCACAAACAGCCGATGGAGGCTCGAACCGAGGGCGCAGCCATCTCTAGGGAGCTAGGTCCTCCTCCCCACCACGGCGGCTGGCGGCCACGGTCTCCAGTTCGACAGTACTGATTCAGTCCTGACACGAAACCAGTGAGTGGCTGGTTATCGCAGGTCTGGGCAGTTGCCGCTGCCGTGCCGCGAGGATTGAGCGCGCCCGGTCTACTCCGCGCATGTATGTGCCGAGATCGCGCAGACCGGGAACCAGGCCGGATCGCATTCGGATGGCTGGTGGCGCCCGGAAGGAACCACTTTGCTGGCAGGCAACATACGAGGCTCGCGTAGTCATCCAGGAGGAGTGCGCCGGGTTTCTGCGAGGCGCCCCGTGCGATTTCCCAGCCTGGACTTGGTGGATCAGCCCAACGCCGACGGCAGGACGATACGGCGGCAGCCCGGCCCAGCCCCTGCCGCAGCTTTTGGCGCACTAGGCCGGCGGGGCTGTGAAACGCCGATGGTTGCGGTACGCTGAGATGGTGGTCCAATGGGTATGGTGTGCTTTCTCTCCCCAACCGTCGTCGAGCAGTCCGAGGGATGTGGAGTGAGTGACTTCCAAGAAGCGTTGCCGAGCGGTCAAGCTCAAGTACGCGGCCAGATCAGCTTTAGTCGGCCGAGTCAGGATACGCTTGTCGTCCGGCTGTCAGGTGGGTGGGCAATCGGCCATGGCCTTCCACCGATCTCTGAGGTGCAGAAGCAGCTTGTGAGTCGTCCCCAAACTCGGCGTCTTGTGTTTGACGCTACGGATCTCAGTGGATGGGACAGTGGTCTGCTCGCCTTTCTGCTGAGGGTAATCGAGCAATGCTCCGACGCACAGATTGAGGTGGAGCAGGGCGGATTGCCCGAGGGTGTGAAGCGTCTTCTTCAGCTGGCTACCGCCGTGCCGGAGAAGAAAGACACCAGACGAGACCAGCGCCGCGAGACTCTGGTGCCGCGCGTTGGCGCAGTCGCGATCGAAGCGTGGCATCACGCAGTCGACATGGCGCATTTTGTCGGCGAGGCGTCGATGGCCTTCGTGAAGTTGCTCGGGGGCAAGGCGCGTTTTCGTCGCCGTGACCTAGCTCTGATCATCCAGGAGTGCGGCGTGCAGGCTCTGCCCATCGTTTCGCTCATCAGCTTCCTGGTGGGGCTGATCCTGGCGTTCGTGGGAGCCATCCAGCTCGAACGGTTTGGCGCGCAGATCTACGTCGCGGACCTGGTGGGCATCGCCATGGCCCGCGAGATGGGTGCCATGATGACGGCGATCATCATGGCTGGGCGCACCGGAGCGGCATTTGCCGCTCAGCTCGGCACGATGACCGTGAACGAGGAAACCGACGCCCTCAGGACGTTGGGGTTTCCTCCCATGGAGTTCCTGGTCCTGCCGCGGATGCTTGCACTGGCCTTGATGATGCCTCTACTCTGTCTCTTCGCAGACCTGGTTGGCATGGTCGGCGGTGCCCTGGTAGGTGTTGGCATGCTCAACCTGTCGCTGACGCAGTACGTGAACGAGACCCAAGGAGCTGTGCACTTCGCGGACTTCTCGGTGGGGCTGATCAAGAGCGTTGTTTTTGGTGTTCTTGTTGCCTTCTCGGGGTGCCTCCGGGGGATGCAATGCGGACGAAGCTCCGCCGCGGTCGGAACCGCGGCTACGTCGGCGGTCGTTACCGCTATCGTCCTCATCATTGTCACGGACGCGATCTTTGCAGTGGTGACCAATGTGATCGGTGTGTAAGAACGGCTGGATGCACGAAGTGATGGCACGATCGGACGCACACATAACGGTCCAAAACCTGACGATGGCTTACGGTGACTTCGTGATTCAGCGCGATCTCAACTTCACGGTCGCGCGTGGTGAGATCTTCATCGTCATGGGCGGCAGCGGATGCGGAAAGAGCACGCTCATGCGGCACCTGATCGGGCTTCACGAGCCCATCGTAGGCGACGTACTGTATGACGGAAGGAGCTTCTGGAACGCCGCTCCACAAGAGCGCGAGCAGCTAATGCGACGCTTTGGCGTGCTCTATCAAAGGGGAGCCCTGTGGAGTTCCATGACGCTGGCGGAGAACGTGGCCCTTCCCCTGGAGGAGTACACGCCGCTGGAGCCTGACGAGGTCCTCGAAATTGCCTCGTTGAAACTTGCCCTCGTCGGCCTTGCCGGATTCGAGGATTTTTATCCATCGGAGCTAAGTGGTGGCATGCAGAAGCGGGCAGGGCTGGCGAGAGCCATGGCCCTGGACCCTGAAATTCTTTTCTTCGATGAGCCGTCGGCAGGGTTGGACCCCATCAGCGCGCGCCTGTTGGATGATCTTATCCTGGAGTTGAGAACCAGCCTCGGGGCGACCGTCGTCGTCGTGACCCACGAACTTGCGAGCATCTTCGCCATCGGGGATAACGCCGTTTTCCTCGACACGGAAGCGAAGACTATCACCGCGACCGGAAACCCGAGAAGCCTGCTTGTAGAGTCCAAAGATCCGAAGATACACCGCTTCTTGACGCGGGGCGGGGCGACCGAGAGCCTCGCGAATGGCTCGGCAGTGGCCGGTTTCGAGTCTGATATACGCCAGGAACAGCCATGAGTAAAAAGGCAAGCCCAGCGTTGGTAGGAAGCTTCGTCATAAGCGCGCTCGTCCTGCTTGTTCTCGGCATCGCTTACATCGGCGGCGGCCGGTTTCTGGCAAAGAGCTACAAGTATGTGGCGTATTTCGAAGGCTCGCTAGCTGGTCTGACCGTCGGGGCGCCGGTCACGTTCAGAGGCGTCAGAGTTGGTGAGGTCTTCGAGATCGTGGTGCGCTACGACATCGCCGAGGATCGCATCCGGACACCGGTGTACGTCGAGTTCCAAGCACGCTCCATTCAGCAGGCCAGCGGTGAGCCGTGCGGCTGTGACGAGCTCATCCGGATGCTAGTAGACCGGGGTTTGAAAGCTCAGCTTACGTTGCAGAGCTTGGTGACCGGCCAGCTGGCCGTGGAACTCGACCTACGCCCGGACAAGCCACTCGTCCTAGTCGGTAAAGACCCGAGGTATCCGGAGCTCCCGACGGTTCCTTCCGCGATGGAACAGATCACAAAGACCCTTCAGAACTTGCCCATACACGAAATCGTCGAGGATCTCAGGAGTGCGATCAAGAATATTGATCAGTTGGCCAGTTCTCCCGAGTTGCACAAGGCGGTTAAGTCGCTGGGTACAACATTGGAGGACGTCGGGAACCTGGCCCGGCACATCGATAGCAAGGTCGACCCGGTTGTCTCCAGCGTCGAAGACACCGCCGATGCAGCAAAACTGACCCTGCAGCAGGCGAGCGAGTCGATCGCGTCGGTTGAGCAGGTGCTGAAAGATACCCTTGAGGATATTCGCGTCCTTGCCCGCGACGTCGATGACCAAGTTGACCCGGTCGTCTCCAGTTTCGAAAGTGCCGCCAACGCAGCCGTCGATGCTTTGGGGCAGGCTCGCGCGACACTCGCGACTGTGCAGAGCGTGATAGCTGAGGATTCAAGGCTGCATTACGAGGTCGTCAACGCATTGGAGGAGTTGTCGGCCGCGGCTCGCGCTGTTCGTGTTCTGGCCGATTACCTGGAGCAGCACCCGGAGTCGCTTATTCGCGGGAAAGGAGCGCCAGGAGAAAGATGATGCACAATACTTGTCTACGGTTCCGTGTGGCCATTCTCGGTGCCTGCCTGCTGGCTTGTACGGGTTGTGCTCGCTCCAAGCCTGCGAGGTTTTATCTGCTGAGCGCGATGACTAAACCAAGTGACGTGAAGCCCGCCTTCCCTGGTGCAAGCGAGATTACGATCGGTGTCGGTCCTGTCGAACTCCCGCCATACGTGGATCGACCCCAGATCGTGACCCGCTCAGGCAGCAATCGTCTCCACCTTGCGGAATACGATCGTTGGGCTGAGCCGCTCAAACAGGGTATGGCTCGCGTGCTTGCGGGGAACCTCTCGACGGCTGTTGGGACGGATCACATTGTGCTGTTTCCCTGGAAGGCATCCGAGACACCCGACTATCAGATTGTCGTTGTCGTGACTCGTTTCGACTCTACGTCTGCTGGTACTGCCGTATTAACCGCGCGCTGGAGCATTCTGGGAAAAGGCGAGCAGCAGAAGCGCCTGACGCGGCAATCAGCCATCCGCAGGGATGCGGAATCCAAAAGCTACGAGGCGGTTGTGGCTGCTGAGAGCTGGGCTGTCGCGAAACTCAGCGAAGAGATTGCGACGGCGATCGTCGCCATGTCGCGGGCGGGGCCGACTCCGTGAAGCGAGCCTTTGGGGTGGACTTCATGAACCATTGTGACAAGGATTACAAGAATGGGGCAGCAGTTTCCAGCAATCCCGCGCTCTTCGTTGCGATCGTCCGCTGTGTCACTAGAATCATGACGGAGAAGCTGTCGACGGAAATCTCGGGTTGGATATCGGCACGCGCCTAGACCGGGGCGCACGCACGGAGATGTAAGCGAGGCGTGCCATGGAAATGTCAGACCTAGTGTGCGACTACGGATTGGAACAGACCGGCCTGACGAGGCTTGGAAACGTCTACTGGAACCGGTCGACACCAGCACTCTACGAAAACGCGATCCGTCAGGGCGAGGCGCAGATCTCGCACCTCGGACCTTTGCTCGTGCGCATGGGGCAGCATACCGGACGGGCGGCACGGGACAAGTACGTTGTGGATGAGCCGAGCACTTCTGACAACATCTGGTGGGGCAAGATCAACATCAGATACCAAGACGAGCGTTTTGCGGGACTGCACCGCCGCATGTGCGCCTACCTTCGCGGCAAGAAGGTGTTCGTCCAGGATTGCTACGCTGGCGCCGACGAGCGTTATAGGATCGCGGTTCGCGTCATCACCGAGTTCGCCTGGCACAGTCTGTTCGCACGGAACATGTTCATCCAGCAGCCGCGCGAGCGGGAGGCGATCCGGTCCTTCAAGCCCGAGTTCACTATCCTGCACTGTCCGGACTTCCACGCTGATCCCGACGACGATGGAACGCGAAGCGGCACCTTCGTTGCCCTGGACTTCGCCCGAAAGCTGATTCTCATTGGCGGCACGGCCTACGCCGGCGAGATCAAGAAGTCGATCTTTACGGTCTTGAACTACATACTGCCCGGTCGAGGCATACTCTCGATGCACTGCTCGGCAAACGTCAGTAAGAGCGATCCGGATGACGTGGCCATTTTCTTTGGCCTTTCGGGAACGGGGAAGACGACTTTGTCGACCGATCCCCATCGCCTCCTAATCGGCGACGACGAGCATGGCTGGTCGGACGATGGGATCTTCAATTTCGAGGGCGGTTGTTATGCCAAGGTGATCAGACTTTCGAGCGAATCAGAGCCGGAGATCTACGAGTGCACGCGACGGTTTGGCACGATCCTGGAGAACGTGGGCATGGACCCAGCGACGCGTTACATCGATCTGGACGATGTGGCCATTACCGAGAACACGCGGGCGGCATACCCGCTCAAGCACCTGAGTGACATCGTGCCTTCGGGAAGGGCAGGCCACCCGCGCAACGTGGTGATGCTAACGGCCGACGCCTTCGGTGTGTTGCCGCCGATCGCCCGACTGACGCCGGAGCAGGCGATGTATCATTTCATCAGTGGTTACACGGCAAAACTGGCCGGTACCGAGGCAGGCGTGACAGAACCCAGTGCCGTGTTCAGCGCTTGTTTCGGCGCCCCATTCCTGGCGAGACATCCTTCAGTTTACGCCGCGCTGCTCGCCGCGAAGCTGGTTAAGCACAAGGCCGATTGTTGGCTGGTCAACACGGGATGGACGGGTGGGCCTTATGGCGTTGGCTCGCGCATGAAGATCGAGGTCACGCGGGCGGTCCTAAGCGCCGCGCTGGCCGGATCATTGACCGACGTCCCGGTTGACGAGGATCCCTACTTCGGCTTCCAGGTCCCGCGTGAGGCGCCCGG
>JBARRC010000092.1:0-18983 GCA_049644045.1 Phycisphaerae bacterium | reverse complement strand
TTCAGGGGCAACGACGCAGAAATGCAGGGTGGGGCCATTTACGCTACGTCCGCCGGGCCACTGCTGGAGAACTGCGAGTTCGAGAACAACGAGGCGTACGGGTTCGGCGCGGCCGTGTACATGCTCGACAGCGGTGAGACCATTATTAAGGGCTGCTCGTTCGTCGACAACCGAACCACGTACCCCAGCGATGGCGGCGGTGGGGCCATCTTCGCGTACCGTGCCTCGGCGGCGGCCATGAGCATTCTGATTCAGGACTGCGTGTTCCAGCAGAATAGCGGCAGCGAGGGCGGCGCCGTCGTGGTCGGCGATGCTGCCGGCCAGCAGCTTCCGGTGAAGATGGACAACTGTACGTTCGAAGGGAACACCGCAGACATAGCCGGCGCGTTGCTCGCGGACTCGTGCGGCATGCTGGACATCTACGACTGCACGTTCGCCGGCAACACGGCGTACGATGCCGGTGGTGCCGTGTTCACACAGGGCTGTCAGGAAGTACGGTTTCTGAACTCCACACTGACAGGAAACACCTCGACGGCCAGTTGGGGCGGTGGGTTGTACATCAGTCAGGAAGACGGTGTGGATCCTAGTCTCTCAATGGTGAACTGCCTAATTGCGGGGAACCTGGCAGGCCAATCCGCCGGTGGTCTTTGGGTGCAGTCTGGCGATTTCCGGCTAACAAACAGTCTCATAGTGGGTAATACGAGCCCTGAGGGCACCGCAGCAGGTGTGGGCGGTATCAGATGTGACTCGCCACGCACCGTCAAAATCAACAACTGCACGTTCACGGAGAATAGCGGGTCGTTTTCCGGTGGCCTCTACGCCAGCGGGGTTCGGGAAGGTGTGGAGCTGCACAACAGTATTCTGTGGGGCAACACGCCCAATCAGATGATGTTCGGTGAAGGGGATTATGTGCGCGTGGGCTACTGCGATGTGCAGGGCGGCCTATCTCCGGGTTGGAAGGATATCGGTGGTAACATCGATCGTGACCCTCTCTTTGAAAACGTGAACATCCAGCGCCCGTGGTCGGCCAACGACTATCATCTCGGCGCGACCTCGCCGTGCATCGACTCAGGAAGCGACCTGCTGGTGGCGTCCGACGAGCGGGACCTGGACAATGACGGCAACCATAGCGAGTACGTGCCATTCGACCTGGAAGGCGGCTTCCGCATTGCGGACAGCCGGGATGTCGAAGACACCGGTGTGCCGGACCTCCCAGTCTATCCAGAAGTAGTCGACATGGGCGCGTACGAAATGGCCGCGTTCTGCATCGGCGAGGAACTCCCGCCGCCGCCGGACATCGCCAGTCGCGTCGACTACGCCGAGACGGCCGTGGAGGGCGGCATCAACCCGCCGACCGCGGCGTTCTACCACGCGTGCATCCCGAGCGCACCGGGTGGAACGGACTGCGCCCGGTCGGCCATCATCGCCGCGGAGGAGCGGACGGCCGTCACCATCGTCTGGAAGTACAAGAACAATCCCGAAGACTGGGAATACCAGGAATGGCCGATGACCTACCGCACGGGCCGCTGCGTCGCCGAATCTCCGGCCGCGTACGTGGTCGCTTCGACCAAGTTCTTCAAGTCCTATCCTGAGGCGATGGTCACGCTCGAGGACTACTACGACGTGACGGTCCACCTCAACGGGGTCATCAGCGACAACGCCACCGTCACTGACGATGGCGAGGTCCAGCCCGGCAATCCGGACTTCAGCATCCTCGCCAGCGGCGAGGTACACGTGGCCGCCACCTGCCCGGACGGACGGGTGGTCCTGCAATACGACCAGTACGAGGGCGGACCGCTGGTGGGCCTGGAGGTCGTGGAAGTCACGAGTGAAGGCGCCGAGCTGTACGTCGGCCTGCTAGTCGATGGATCCGTGCCGATCGGCCGGATGCTCACGGCACCGTTCGCAGCGCCCTGCCGGGCCGTCGTGATCCGCAATACCGAGGAGGAAGGCATTCCGGTGGCCTGGAACCGGCCGGCCCAGCAAACCGGAAACGACATCTACCCGATCCGGCCCGAGCCCAACTCGCACAAGCTGATCGTCGGCTGGTACGAGCGATCGCCGCTTCAGAACTGCTGGCCGAACGTCGTCTACCGGTACACCACGAACTGGCCAACCGATCCCCAGCTGCATGTGGTCTACGAGAATGCCGAGCAAGGCCAGATCCCGGCGGGCTCGAAGGTGGACCTGCGCAACGATCTGTACTGCCGCGTGGAGGTCATGTACCAGCAGCCGTATGTGGACGAAGCCCCGCCGCCATACGGCCACGTAACAGCCGACGGCAAGTTCGCGGCGAGAAACCCGGGCTACAGTGTCGTCCGGTTCGACAAACAGCCGGACGAGATCTCGGACTGCGGCGATTGGGTGACCTTCGAGGTGATCGAGTCGTACGACCGCGAAGACAGCATGGTGCTGGCCCCCGCGGATGTGAGTGTAACCTGGCCGATCGGGACGCAGCTCGACTGCACGGAACTGAACTGCGGTTGCATCGGGGAATCGTGTGACGGGTACTTCGACGAAGAGGCCGAAACGTATCCGTACGGTTTCCTGTTCCTTCCGGATTGGCAGACGAGCCCGCCCTACGCCGTCGCGGTTTACGACGAGACCGGCCAGATCTTCCCGGTCAACAGCTCGACCGAGCACGGCGTGCTCGAGGCGTGGTGGTGTAAGGAGGGCATCTACGCGACGGGTATCTACTGGCCGAACAAGGTTGCGACCTATGACTGCGTGTGGAACTGTGACTCGGCGAAGGAAATCGTGATTGCCTCCCGGCAGGGTGCCAACGGTTACCCGGATGACGTGCCAGAGGGTTATCCGCCGGGATCGCAGGTGTACAGCGTGGGTCTGCCCGGTGACCCGGAGTTCGACATGCCCGGCTGGAATCCCAACGATGAGCATGCGATCCTCCTGCCCGTCGGCGGTGCGCTGAAAGCCTTCGCCGTGCGCGACGACGACAACTGGAGTGTGCAAACCGGGCATCCGTACGTGCTGGTGCAGTACCCGGATCCGGAGGACGAGGCGCTCTGGGGCATGGGTGCCCACTGCGTGGTGGCCGAATCACCCCCGTACGACTTCTACTACGACGCCTACCCGATCTTCGACGAGAACTGCGGCTGTGGCGATGACGGACGATGCTACGGCGGCTGGAGCGACGGCGCGGCCTGCACGATTAGCACGGACTGTGCGTGTTCCACCGAGCTTCCGGTGGTCGCGGGCCAGCCGGTTGAGCCGCTCTTCCCGGTCAACTTCGGGGCGGCCGTGTGTATGGACGATCAGGATCCGCCGGAGCCGAAATCGTGGATGGAGCCGGTTACCGGTGACGCCCTGTGGGTCGACGGTAAAGGTGGCCTCTGGGCGGTCGAAGACTGGGATGAGCCGGAGCGGAACGACTGCGAAGCCGACCCGGACAGCCCGGCGTGCCTGCACAGTACGGCCAACATCTTCATCTGGGAGAACTGGCCGGGCGACTTCGGTTGCCAGCCCTGGCTGACCAATGGCCCGGGCGGCGTCGGCGGCGATGGGGTCACGCCCTGGCCCGTGACGTACGACCCGAACTGGCCGCTGGTCGACCCGAACCCCAACGTGAACGTGATCACGGACCCGTGCACCTATCCGGACGAACCCACGTGCGCCCCGATGCGGCACATCGGCGCGCGGTTCGACAAGAGCGGCGAGTGCGGCTCGATCGGACTGCTGCACGACACGGTCGGCGTACGCATCCTGGACCCGACCTACGAGGTGTCGGTGCCTTATGGCACGCCGCTGACCGACCACTTCTTCGCTCCGCTCCCGCCCCACTTGTCCAACGGCGAGATTGGCGGCGGCGGCGAGTGGCCGGACCGCATCTGGTTCGACTTCGTCACGAACAAACTCGTCTTCCGCGGCGTAATGAGCGACCGCGACCAGGAGATCCTCCTGGAGCTGAGCACGGATACGGAGTGGGAAACGGCGATCAACGACTTGTACGCTCTCTCGCGCGTCCAGATCGGTGACTTTGGCCTGGGCGAGGATATCGGCTACTGCGAAGAGGGGAGCCACGACGGTGAGCCCTGCCGCACCGGCGCGGATTGCTCGGGCGGCACCTGTGTACCCTTCGAGGCGACGGATGGCAAGTTCGTCTCGCTGGCCCACTGGGAGGCCGTGGAGGGCTGGGTGACGATGAACGTCCAGAACGACCAGGCGTGCATCGACGCCGGCCTGCCGGTCAGCCTGGAAGTGTGGCGTGTGGAATGCCCGCCTGACAAGGGCTATATCCAAAATATCGTTCCGCAATGTCCGTTGAGTGAGAAGCAGGTCTTGCAGCATTCCGGTGACGGCGGCGGCAAGCCTGAGCTGCTTTACTACCAGTGGCAGTGGTCGATCGACTACGACAGCTTCGCACCGGAGTTGGCCACGTGGCAGGATTACCCCGCACCGACCGAGTACGTGGATGGGCAGGGCCTGCGCGAGGTGGTCATTGAAGGCGCTTCGCCGTTCACCTTGCAGGACACGTACTGGCGGGTGCGCTACCGCGGCTACTACGTCGGATGCCCATGTACGGAAGACGTCGACTGCAACGAGGGTGATGGTGTCTACGATGACTGGGCACCGTTGCTCGGTGGACAGGGCAGCCAGATCAGCGACTGGTCGGATGTGCAGCTGGCCGAAGGTTGGGTGAAGCGCGTGATTCGCGGCATCAACCCGTTCGACCAGCGTGTCGAGGACTTCCACGTCAACGAGGCGGTCACCTATGTCGACATGATCCGCCAGGCCGGCAAGCGTTACCTGGACCCGGTTCCGCTGAACTGCACCCCGGACAACATCAACCAGGTCGGGTTGATCGAGCTGTACGAGACGGTCCTTCGGCGGGCGCGGTCGTTCAGCATCGACCAGGGGATCAGCACGGACGGGATCATCGCCGCCATCCTACTGGTCACCGGCAAGATCGCCGAGCTGAACATGCTGCTCGGTAACGAAGCCTACGCGGACGCGCTCGACCCGACCATCGGTGTGTTCGCCGACCAGGGTTCGCCGTCCGGCAGCTACGATCCGCACGCGATGTTCTGCTTCGAGGAGCAGGTGGCCTCGATGCTGGAAGAGGAGCTCGCGCTGCTGCGCGGTCGGGCGATGACTCGACCGCCGGATCACGATGCGGACGGCACGGTCATCGCGACCGTGGACAACCGGTTGCCGTGGAACTTCACCAGCGGCAACGGCCAGGTCGCCTACGCGAACAACTACCAGCTGACCGACATCGAAGAGGCTGTCGTGGCGTACCCGCAGGGTCATGGTGACGCCTGGGGCTACTACCTCACGGCCGTCAAGAAGTTCTACGCCCTGCTGAGACATGACGTCTTCGACTGGGTGAACACGACGGAAGACGTGCTGGTCGCGGGCCAGCCGGTTCCGGTCGGGTTCATGTACGAGCGTAAGTTCGCGACAGCTGCCGCAAGCCGGGCACGTGTTGGTGCAGGCGTGACCTCGCTAACCTTCCGCCAGCGTTACACCACCGACGCGATGGATCAGCAGCAAGGCTATCCGGACACGGACGTTGATCGTGCCTGGGGCGTGGCGGACTGGGGTCGCCGGGCCGGTCAGAGTGCCTACCTGGACTGGGTCGTCGCCAACGCCATGCTGCCGGCTGAGGATACGGATCACGAGGGCATCCAAAAAATAGACCGCACGACGGTGGCGGAGCTGCGTGAGATTCCGGCGTACCACACCGAGATCCAGGCGATCATGGACAAGGCCGACGCGGGTTTGAACCCGCTCGGGCTGGCCACCAACGTCGTGCCCTTTGGGCTCGATCCCAGGGAGCTGGAAGAGGATGGAATCACCCACTTCGACCAGGTGCTGCGGCGGGCGGTGACGGCGCTGGGCAACGCCAGCGTGGCGTTCGACTACGCCAACGCGAACACGCAGCGACTCCGGTCCATGCAGGACAACCTGGACGACTTCGAGGACATCGTCGAGGAGCGCGAGCTGGACTACACAGGCCGGCTGATCGAGATCTTCGGTCGACCCTACGCCGAGGACATCGGCTACGGCGGCGCGTATCCGAGCGGGTACGACGGCCCGGACATCTTCCACTTCTCCTACATGGATGATTCGGTCCTTCTGGACGCGGACAACATGAGCCTCAACCCGACAACCGGCGTACGGACGGTGTCGGTCACGTTCGAGGATCCCGACTTCAGCGTGCTCGGCGAAGTCGGCGACACGCTCGAGGACCTGCACGAGTGGACGGTGGACTTCCACGTGTCGACCGACGGGTTGCGGCTGGTCAAGCCGGAGACCTGGGACAGCCGGCCGGAGCCGGGTGAGATCCAATTCGTCCGGGCCGAACTCTTGCAGGGCGTCGCCCGGTACGAGCAGGCACTGCTGAACTACGAGCTGTCCATCGATCAGATCGAGGACCAGGTTTATCTGCTGCGTGACCTGTACGACCTCAACGACGATGTCTTGGCCGCGATGATTGCGGGTCGGGACGAGCAGTTACGGTTGAACACGCTCATTACGGATGCCCGGTCCACGGCGGATACTTCTCGCACGGCCGCACGCATCGCCTCCCGGATTGCCGAGGCCGGCGCCGAGGCGCTTCCCACGGTCTTCCTGGCCGGTCTGGCGTCCGGCGGAGACTTCACGTCGATACCGCGGTCCGCGTTGTGGACGGCCGGTGTCATCGCCAGCGAGATCACCGGCGGCATCGCCGATTCGGCCGAGAACGATGCCATCTCGTATCAGAACGAGAAGGAACTGGTCGCCTTGAACCAGGAGATCACGATCACCGGGTTGCAGGCCACCTACCAGGAAAGCCAGCAAGCCCTCGCGCTCAAGCAGATGATCCGTAGCCTGGCGGCCGCTCATCTCGAGCTCCACACGCTCGAGGAAGTCATCCACCAGGCAACCGGTCGCTACCATGCGGCGGTGGGCAGCGGTGTTCGGTTGCTCGAGCAGCGGACGGCCTTCAGATACCGCACGGCCGACGAGATTTCGGAGCACCGCTACCGCGACATGGCGTTCAGGGTGTTCCGCAACGACGCGGTCCAGAAGTACCGCGCCCAGTTTGACCTGGCCGCCCGGTACGCGTTCCTGACGGCCAAGGCCTACGACTACGAGACCAACCTGTTGGATGGCAGCAGCCTGAGCGGGCGGCACTTCCTTCAGTCCCTGGTTCGCGAGCGGAGCCTGGGCGTGGTCAATGGCGGCATACCGCTGGTGGGCAACGGCCTGGCCGGCGACCTGGCCGAGATGGCCGCAAACTTCGACGTGCTGCGCACGGAACTGGGCATCAACAGCAGGGACCGCTTCCAGCGGACATTCAGCCTGCGCTGGGAGCTGTACCGCATTCCCAACAGCGTCTCGTACGACCACTTGTGGCGGGATACACTCACCTCGAGCGTCATTGCGGACCTCAACGCGCTGGACGTCTACCAGCTTCACTGCCAGCCGCTGCTGCCCGTTCGCGAGAACGAGCCGGCGATCGTCATCCCGTTCGGTACGACCGTGTCTCACGGGCTGAACCTGTTCGGTTGGGATTCTGTTGGTGATGAGATCCTGCCGGCCGACCGGTACGCGATCAAGATCCACTCCGTCCGGGTGGGCCTGGCCCAGTCGTACGCCTCGCCCCCGCTGAACCGGGCGGTGCACGCGTACCTGGTGCCGACCGGCATGGACATCATGCGAGTGCCGACGGACGGATCGATCCGCGAGTGGACCGTGCTGGACCAGGGCCTGCCGGTTCCGTTCCCGATCAGCGAGTCGGAGCTTCAGCAGCCGGACTGGATGCCGTGGGACACGCTCGTGGGCGGCTCGGCCGAGATGGTCTACCGGCACCGCACGCCGACGCTGACAGCACGTCCGGTCACCGACGAGACGGTGGACCTTAGCTACAAGCTCACCGGGCGGTCCATTTGGAACAGCCAGTGGTACCTGATCATACCGGGCTCGGAACTCATGGGTGAGGATCCGGTCCAGGGGATCGACCTGCTGATCAATGGTGAGAACGGCACAGGCGTCCGTGACATCAAACTGACGTTCGAGTGCTACGGGTACAGCGGCGACGTACAGCCGGGTGATTGACGCAACGACCTTGGCCGGCCGCCGTCGTGCGGGCTCGTGCGCCCTACGCGACGCCAGGCCAGCCGGGAAAGGAAACAGCATGAACGTGAAGATACTGATTACGGGTCTCGTCCTGGCGATCGGTGCCGGGGTGCGTGCGGAGATTCCGCGACCGGATGCGATCGTCTTCGGCACGTTGCACGTTGACGGCGCGCTGATCAAGGCTGGCGAGGACTACACGATCCTGGCCCGCGTGGCCGGTTTCCAGGACGCCGTCGCCGTCTACCGCATGGGTGACAATCCGACCGCGGAGGATCACTACATCCTGCACATCCCGCAGGCATTCGAGCCTGACGGCATGACGGCATCCGCCAAGACGCCGACGGCCGGTGCGAAGGCCGAGATCTTCGTCAGCCAGGCAGGCGGCGAGCCCGTGTACGCCGGCGAGGTGGAGATCCCCGTCAGCGGCCAGGTGCGACAGCGTGACCTGTCGTTGCCGACCGAAGACGCCGCGGCCGGCCAGGCATTGCCCGATGCCGACACCGGCGGGTGTGGCACGGGCGGCGGCACGTGCGGTGCGGTCGGGGTCATCAGCCCGATCCTGATGATGTGCGGGTTAATCCAAATGCGGACCCGGCGCAGGCGGTAGGCGAACGGTGTTGTGGGACCGGCTTCCAGCCGGTTGCGTTGCAGGGCCATTGACCGCGGTTAATGGGGAATGCCTATGATGACCCGACAGGCATGGACAACCTGCGCGTTGTTCGCTGCCCTGCTGGGCGCGCCGGCGCTGGCGGTCGACGACAAGAACGGCGTCGCGCCGGAGGCGATTTCCCGGCCATCGGGTCCGGGCTCGCTGGAAGGGCTTGGCGATTCGTTTCAGCCGGCCCTGAATACCGGCATGGCCCAGTACACGCTGCCGATCGCCCTTCCGGACGGCATCGCGGGCTTCACGCCGGCGCTGGCGCTGAGTTACGACGCCGGCCGGGGCTTCGGCGTCACCGGCATGGGGTGGTCGATCGGGCCCGGCTGCATCCGCCGCCAGACCGATGAAGGACTGCCGCGCTACGGAGAAGCGCCGGACGGCGAGGACATCCCAGACCGGTTCCTGGGCATGGAAGGCGAGGAACTTGTCCCCCTGCAAGGCGGCCACTACCTCGCCAAGGTGGAGAAGCTGTTCATCCGCTATGCCCGCGTCGGGCAGCACTGGCAAGCGCACACGAAGAGCGGCGTGCTGCTTGAATTCGGGTTGACGCCGTCGGCCCGGGTCACAAGCCCGGACGGAACGAAAACTTTCGCCTGGTTCCTTCAGCGCCAGACCGATACCCACGGGAACACCATCGAGTACGCCTACGAGCCCGGCGATGCGGGAGACGGACAGGTCTACCTCAGCGAGATCCGCTACGGCCCGGGCCCGAGCCCGTGGACCCATGCGTACGGCGTACACATGACGTATGAGGATCGTCCGGATCCGTTCGATGACTACCGCAGCGGGTTTATGGTGCGGACGACGAAGCGCCTGGCGCACGTCGACGTGCTGTATGACGAACAGCTCATCCGGCGCTACATGCTGGGCTACGGGGCCGACGCGGAGCGGTCATTCCTCACGACGGTCACGCCGATCGGTGCGGACGGCGTCACCGCCCTGCCCGCCACGACATTCGGCTACGAAGTCTTCACTATGCCCGATCCGGGCACGCCGGTCTCGGCGGCCGGGCACATCCTGGGCAGCGTCGGCGAGCCGCCGCAGGTCTGCGACGACCCGAACGTCGAGCTTGTCGATCTGAATCGCGACGGCCTGCCGGACCTACTGTCGACGGGCACCGGCCACACGGCGTATCTCAACCGGGGGCCACGCCCGGGTGCCGAGGACACCACCCACATCCTCTGGGAAGGACCGATCGACCTCGCGGCCGAGGAAGGGCACGTGTCCTACTTTGCGCTGGCGTCGGGACTCGTGCACCTGGCGGACATGACCGGGGACGGAATCGCGGATCTGGTCGTCACCGATGAAGGCGCCGATTACGTGGAGTACTTCGCCAACACAGGGCAGACCGGCTGGGCGGCCGGGCAGCTGATGTCCGCAGAGACCAGTACCCCACCGGCCCCGTTCGGCGCCTCCGGCGATTCCGTGCTGACCGCCGACCTGGGTTTCAATAAGCGGATGGATGTCATCCAAAGCGATGCCGGTGCGTTTTTCACCTGGTTTAACCAGGGCGACGGGCGGTACACGGGCCCCATCGTCACCGAGGCGGTGCGCGACGGCACACAGCCGCTGGACTTCTCCGATCCCGGCGTCGCGCTTGCCGACATGAACGGCGATCGCATGCTGGATATCGTCAAGATCACGACATCCAGCGTCATCTGGTGGCCCAGCCACGGATACGGCCGGTTCGGGACGCGGGTCGCGGTGATGCTTCCGGACCGCACGCTGGACGACAGCCCGGGTGGCAACCTGCATTCTGCCAAGATCGTGGACATCGACGGGGATGGGCTCAGTGACCTGGTGGTGGAGCGTGCACAGGGTTCGGACCTGTGGCTGTGGCGCAATCTCGGTGATGCCGGGCTGGCGACGTCACGCGTGGTGGTCGATCTTCCGGTCGGCATGGGCGCCGATGTGCGATGGGCGGATATCAACGGGAATGGCACGAAGGACATCATCTACGCCGATTCCAGCCATCCTGACTCGCGGCTGATGGCGGTGGACCTGGCCAGGCTGCTGGGCGGTGCCGCGCACTACAACCTGCTGACCCGGATCGACAACGGCTACGGCAGGGTGACGAACATCTCGTACGGTGCCACGACGGAGTTCGCCGTCGAGGCGCTGGAGGCCGGGCATCCGTGGACGATCAACGTCCCGTTCCCGGTGGCCGTCGTGCGCCAGGCAGCCACGACGATCAGCCTGGACCTGGACGGGTATGCCGACGAAGGACCCGACGGCGATCTGTACCTCACGGACTACGTTTACCGTGATGGCTACTTCGACCCGATCGAGCATCAGTTCCGCGGGTTCGCGTTCGTCAAGCAGATCAACCGCGGTGACGAACGGTTCGGCGGCGACGCCGCACCGACCCTGGTTACCCGGTACGGGTTCCACACCGGTGCGCCGGACGGCGTCGACAACGACGGAGACGGCGACACGGACGAGGAAGGTGACCTGTGGATCGGCCGCGAGGAGGAGCCGCTCAAGGGCGTGCGGCTCTGGCAGGAGACGACATCACTTCCGGACGATCCGCTGCAGGACGGTGTCTACGCCGCCGCCACAGTCGTCTTCGAGCGTCTGGTGGGCGCGTGGGAGATCCGTAACCTCGCCACGAACACGGGAGGCACGCTGTTTGACACGCTCGGCGCGGGCTACGCAACCAACGACGCGTACAGTCGCCAGGTGAGGCTGGCGGTTCAGACGGCGCAGCACCGCTTCCTGATCGAACGCGGTAGCGGAACGGCGAAGGAACTCGAGACGCAATTCGACGTCGACGCGCTCGGCAATCCGATCCACGAGTGGCAGTTCGGTGATGTCACCAACCCCAACGACAACCTCTACACCGGCATCGAATACGCCACCAACGAACCGGCGTGGATCATGGATCGGGTCAGCCGCAGATACGTGACAGACGGCGGTGAGGGCGGGGCATTCGTGTCCGAAACGCGCCACTACTATGATGGCGAGCCCTTCGCGGGCCTCCCGCTGGGCGTACTTGGGAGCAGTGGCACATTGCATCGCTCCGAGTCCCTGATCTCCAAGGACCCCGTACCCGCGCTGACCGAACGCACGCTGGCTGTCGGCGACCCGCGCACGCCGAGTGGCACCATCAACATCATGCGGCGGCAGGTGGATGCGTACGGCAACACGATCGTGGGTCGCGACGCCAACGGCCACTACCGCTTCTTCGAGTATGACGATGCGCTGCACAAGTTCACGACACAAGAAACAATCGTGGTCGGCGGCAGTAGTGACGACCTGGAACTGTCGGCGACCTACGACTACCGCTTCGGTGCCATGCTGACGCTTACGGACCCGGGCGGGCAGGTGTCGCAGTTCGTTTACGACGACTTCGGCCGCATGACCGAGGAGTGCCTTCCGGGCGACGTGGCGCCGTTCCCCACAAGGACATTCGACTACGACCTCGGGGCGCCCGTCAGCGCCATCACGACGACGGCCCACGACAACATCAGCGGCATGCCCGACATCAGCTCCACGTCGTTCTTTGACGGGCTCGGCCGCAAGTTGGGAACCTACGGCGCCGGCGGTGGCGTCATGAGCGAGGTCACGCGGTACAACACGCGCGGCTGGCCTTGGAAAGCCTACCAGCCCTACTTCGGCGGCGATGGGACCTGGTCGTTGCCGCCGGAATCGGTGCCCGCCATCACGCAGGCCCACGACGCCACGGGCCGGACCATCGAGACGGTCTCCGCGCCGGACGACGACGGCGTAACCGCACGGTCCACCAGCGAATACCTACCCCTGCTCGAACGACAGTTCGACGGTGAGGACAACAACGCGACAGGCCCCCACGCCGGCACGCCCAAGACCCTGGTATATGACGGCCTCGGCCGGCTCGTGGAAGTCCACGAAATCGAGAACCGCTCACAGGTCGACCCCGGGCTGTTCGTGACCACGTATCGCTACGCCCTGCCGGATCTGATCGCGGAGATCCAGGACGCAAACGCGAACATCAAGTACATGCGCTACGACGGCCTGGGCCGGCGCATCTTCATGGACGACGTCGACCGCGGGCACCTTGTGTACACGTACGACGCCATGGGCAATCTCACCAGCCGGGTCGACGCGATGGGCCAGGAAATCGTCCACACGTACGATGGCGCCAACCGACTACTATCGGAAGACTACCTCGACGACGCCCATCCGCTCAGCCGGCACCGCACGCCGGATATCGCCTACCACTACGATGCGCCGCACGCCGAGCATCCCCAACTAGGCAACGTCATCGGCCGGCTGGCCTGGGTCGAGGATCTCACCGGCGCGCAGATGCACGGCTACGACCCGCGTGGCCACCTCGAAACCGTTGTGAAACGCATCGAGCAGCCGACCGGCGCCACGACCGACTATACGACGCGCACGCCGGCCAACAACCGCGGGCAGGTGTACCAGACGGTCTATCCCGGCGGCGATGAGATCACGCGCGCCTACGACGCGCGAGGTCTACTCCAGACCATCCCCGGCTTTGTGAGCCTGATGACGCACATGCCCAGCGGCCAACGGGATACGTGCGTGCTGGCCAATGCCGCAACCACGACCTACACGTACGACCCGCGCCAGCGACTCACCGACCTCGTCACGGTGTCGGCAGCGGGGACGCTGCAAGACCTCTCCTACGAGTACGACCAGGTGGCCAACATCGTCGGCATCACCGACAACCGACTAACTTCGCCTGTCGACCCGCGCAGCCAAACCGCCGCCTACAGCGTCGACGACCTCTACCGCCTGACGTCGGCAAGCAATCCCGGCTGGGGAACGATCGAGTACGACTACGACCGGCTGGGCAACATGGCCACCAAGACCAGCCCGGACATTAGCGACGACGAAGTCAACGTCGGTGCCATGGTCAGTGGTGGACCGGGCGGCACGAGTGGCCGCATCGGACGACAATTCGGCGACCCGCCGGGCCCGCACGCCCTGACCGCCACCGACAACGGCCAGGTGCAGCGGTCGTTTGAGTACGATGCGAACGGCAACCTGACAAGCAGCAACGGCGCGACGTACGTCTATGACTTCGCGGACCGGCTGGGCCAGGTCGCCGGCGGCGAGGCCGACGTCCGCTACCTGTACGACTATACGGGGCGGCGGATCATCAAGCGCGTCGATGGTGTGCAGACCAGCTACGTGCACCGCGGCTTCGAGATCCGCGACGGCAAGACCATCAGGTACATCCTCGCCGACGGTGCCCGCGTTGCGCGCGTGGACGGGCCGCTGCCGACACCGGAGAACACCGCTCAGAACGTAGACCTGGTCGCCGGCTGGAACTTCGTAAGCTTCCAGGTCGACCCGGGCGTCACCGATCCTGCCGCGATTCTGGCGTCGATCGACGGCCTGTACGCTGCGGTATTCGGCCACGACGGCAGCGACTACACGTACTACTTCCCCGGCGGCGCAGGCAACACGCTGACGACGATGCACCCTAACCGGGCGTACTGGATCCAGATGGTCGTGGCCGGGCAGTGGCGGATCGAAGGCCGGGTCAGTGAGACGGGCGTCAGCGTTCCGGCGGACACACCGGTTATGATCGCCTTCCCCGGCCTGTCCGGACTGACGGTCGAGGCATGGCGCCAGCAGTATCCGCAGATCCGTAGCGTGTGGGGTTATGCGAGCTCGCAGACTGAATGGGCCAACTTCACCGCGGACGAACCGGCGTACGTCAACACGCTGACGACAACCGCGGCCGGTGCGGGCTATTGGATTGTCAGTGACGAGGCAATCCTCCTGACGGTCCCCGCGGCGGGCGACGTGCAGTACTACCACCTCGATCACCTCGGCTCCACCAGTGTGGTCAGCGACGTGACCGGCGCCGTCGTTGCCGAGTTCTACGCGTATCCATACGGTTCCACGCGGCACGAGTACCACGCCGGCCAGCCGTACGATCCGTACTACCGGTTCACCGGCAAGGAGCAGGACGCGGAGACGGGCCTGCACTACTTCGAGACGCGATACCACGACAGCCTCATCGGGCGATTCCACGCGGTGGATCCGCTCCGCGCGACGACATTCGCGCTCGCCTTCCCGGCCAAGCTGAATCTCTACGCCTACGCGGAGAATCGCCCACTCCGGCTGACCGATCCGACGGGCCTGGACCCGCTGGACTCGGCGTCGCCGTTCGGGTTTCTGGAAGACGCCCTCGGCTCGCTGAACGATGCAACATCCGCCTTGCCCGGAAAGGCTCAGGATGCGATCGACTCTGCCCAGGAGATGTTCGCCGGACCACTCGAGCAGGCGAGGGACGTGATCGAGATGGTGGAGCGCGGCGTCGGCGATGTCCTCGGCGCCTACCGCAAGGCGACCGCCTTCGCACGCCGCATCGCCGACCTGACAGAAGCTTCCAAGATGCCCAACAAGACGCCAGCCGTGGTGGGCATGGCGCGAAGTGCCTACGACCTGCTAACCGGCCTGGAAGACAGGAGCGTGGAAGGAACGGTCAGCAGAGCGGGTGGCCTGATCGTAGCCGTCGTGGACATCGCGACTAGCGAGGACGGGCTGGAAGGCCTGGGTTTGGGTAACACCGCCCTCGGCTCGGTCATCGATACGCTCGAGAGCGCTTACGAGAACATCATGGAACCACCGGAAGGCGATGCCCTGGATACCGCGATGGCGGTTTCGGAAACGGCCGCCGGGGCGGCCGGCGCAGCGCGGTCGGTGATCGACCGCATAAGCAACCTGGACTCCGCCGAGGGCGTGATCACACTGGTCGTCGAGGCGGCCGCGGTGGCCCTAGACTATTTCCTCAGTGATAGTGATGACGAAGAGTAAACCGATGCCGGATACCAAACGTCAACATCCTAACCGACCGTGGCGTGCCCCGCGCAGCCGGATCGGTCTTGGCGCGATCCTGGTGACGCTCGGTGTTGTGGCGTCTACCTCTCTGGCCGGCATCCCCGAGCCGAGTCTTGTCCTGCATGGCACACTGACCGTCGATCAAACTACCCTGACATCGTCCGATCGGGCCACCGTGATCGCCCGCGCCAGCGGCGTCGCGCAGCCAGTCGGCAGCTACACGATGGGCGACAACCCGGCCGCACAGAATAACTACGTGCTCAGGGTCAGGCTCGAATCCCTCGCCGACGGGAGCAGTCAAAGTGACAACGCGGCCATCGTCGGCCAGACCGTTCAGTTGTTGGTTCGCCAAGGTGTAGGCCCGGAGCGGCTTGCCGCCACATACCCCATCACGGCCTCGGGCGTCATCGCGCACCTCGACCTGTCGGTCAGTGGAGGCATCACGTGGCACCGGGCCGTGTACTACGATAGCCGCTACCCGGGCATCTGGACTGGCGAACCCGCCATGCGTGACCGCCTGGTCGGCGCGGGCTATCAGCTGCTGGACGCCGACGCCCTTAAGGTTTGGATGGACGCCCGAATCGCCGACCACGAGCCAAGCGTGGTCGTCTTTGTCCAGGACGCCGCCCCCGCGACGGTGGCCGAAACGATGTCGTCGGAGTGCACGCTGCGTCGCTACCTGGATGCGGGCGGGAAGATCGTCTGGTACGGCGACATTCCGCTATACCACCGGGGCAACGTGGACGGCACATCTACCACCTGGGGCGTTGCGGGCTCTGTGGCCGTCCTCGGCTTCGATGCCGCAGCCGGCCCGTGGGGGGTGGACGAACAGGTCACCTTCACCGCCGAGGGACTCAAGTGGAGTCTGCAACGGCCGTGGGCGTCGGTCCGCCCGGCCAACGCCACTGAAGACCTGAAGGTGCTGGCACAGGATGTCGGAGGTCATTCGGCTGCCTGGGTGAAGCACTACGTGGCGGGTGACACGTACCGCGGCTTCGTGCGGACGTACGATCGGCCCGGTGTGCCCAGCAGCTATGACGTGCGCCGGCTGGCGGATTTCGGCAACGAACTCGATCTGCCTGACGATGGCGACTACGACGGCGACGGCGACATTGACCTCGGCGACTACGATGTGTTCAATGATTGCTTCGCCGGGGAGGGCGCCCCACCGGCCCCCACCATGCCCGGCGTCGATCCATTCGGCTGCCTGGACGCGTTCGACACCGACGGTGACGGCGACGTCGACCTTTCCGATTTTGCCGATCTGCAAGACGCGTTTACCGGCTAGAACAACGCGACCAAGCCTTCGTATTCCATCATCTCGCCATCTGTCCTTAGCAAAAAGTCCATCCGAGGCCAAGGGAACTTTTCGGTGAGGTCGACGTGGAGCCGCGAAGAGTCGAGAGACACCTACGGATTTGGTTTGATAACCGCCGATTTTCGCAGGCCCCCTGACTTCTCTGAACACCACCCATTTCTTCGAACCTGAGAATTCTTTTGATATTTCTCTTGCCATGATCTCGCCCTGGTGATATAAGTACTAAATAGAGTAGCCTACTGGAAGGCGCGTACTATATGGCGCCCTGTGAGTTTTGCCGGCTCGACAGCTGTTGAACGGTTATTCGCGGTAATGGACATGGAAAGGGTCCAAGCCGCCATTGCGGCGATGCGCGAAGATAGGCCGCGGACTGTTCTATATTAGGCTCGGTTTTATGGCCCGTTGCGGTGAATTAGCCATCATGTTCGCTAAGCCCTCCGTGCCCGCGCACCGGCGGTTTGAGGTGTGCCGTGCGTACTTCATGGAACGTCTCACGGCAGGGGCCATTGCGGATCGGTTTGGACTTCACATCGGATCGGTGCAAGTGATGGTGCGGGATTTTGCCGCCGATCCCAATCTCGATGACTTCTTTGTCTCGAATCGGCCGGGGCGCAAGACTTCTCCCAAACGAGAGGCCGTCTCCCAACGAGTCGCAGCGCTGCGGCGGGAGGGCAAGACGCTGGGACAGATCCGGCTGCACCTCCAGGAGGATGGATATGAGATTTCGGAATCCTACTTGGCCCGTATTCTGCGTGAGGCGGGATTCTCGCGACTGGGGCGACGCAGCCTTCCTTCCCGCCCTGGCGAGCGAGCCGAGGATGGTTCCGAAGTCCCTGCGGTTGCGGATGTCCGAGGACTGTCACTCGAATTGGGACGTCATGTGCCGACCCAAGTGGCGGGCCTGTTTCTTTTTGTCCGTCTTCTGCAAAAAGCCCATTTCTCGGAAGCGGTAGAGAAGGCCGGCTACCCTGGCACGCGGCAGATCCCCTCCCTTCAGGCAATGTTGGCCTTGCTGGTCCCCAAGCTGTTGGGCAAGCGGCGCGTGAGTCACATCAGCGACCTTGCATCGGATGAGGGTGCGGGGTTGTTCGCCGGCTTGAACGTCCTGCCGAAGACGACCTACGCCACGGACTATTCCTATCGAACCGACCGGGCCATGAACGAACGGTTTGTCGACGTCCTGGCGTCCTGTTTGCCCCTGGAAGAACCACCGATCGACTTCAATCTGGACTTCCATGCCATCCCTTTTCGCGGGCAGAAGAACGATTTGGAGAATCACTGGGTGGCCATGAGCCACCGTGGACAACCGGCAGTGATGGCCTTTGTGGCTCAAGAGGAAAGCCGACGCGTGATGGTCTACGCCACGGCCAACCTTCTGCGCCAAGACGCGGACAACATGGTCGTGAGGTTTGTTGACCATTGGAAGGAGCTTACCGGCCACTACCCCGGCCGGATCATGTTCGACTCGCGCGCCACCACGTATGTCCACCTCGGCGAGCTGACTCAACGGAAGGTCGGGTTCATTACGATTCGCCGTCGCGGGACCGCGATGATAAAGCGGGTGCGCTCCTTGCCAGCCAAACAGTGGCACCATTGCCAGGTCAACCAGGCCAAGGGAAGACGGCGAAAGGTCAAGTACGTAGAGGAAACGGTGTCCCTGGAAGAATGTGAAAAAGACCTGCGGCAAATCGTCTTCGATGGGCTCGGGCACGAATCACCCACGTTCGTCTTGACCAACGACTTCCCGGAACGTCTGTCGGCTCGAAAAGTGATTGAAACCTACGCCAGGCGTAACCACGTGGAGCATTCCCTTGGCGAGAAGATCACGTTCTTCCACCTTGACTGTCTTTCAAGCGAGGTCAGGTTGAACGTGGACTTCGACCTTACGCTGACCGTAGTTGCTGCGATGCTCTACCAACGTCTCGCAGACAGTCTGAAAGGTTTCAACCATGCGACACCCCAGACGATCTTCCGTAGATTCATCAACACGCACGGGAGCATCGACATCACCAACCGCGAGATCACCGTCTGCTTCGAGAAGCAAACACACAATCCCGTCCTGAAAGAGGCCGGCTTCGAGGAACCGTCGGCTCCCGTCGGCTGGCTCGGCGGTCGGGTCAT
>JBARRC010000091.1:0-2800 GCA_049644045.1 Phycisphaerae bacterium | reverse complement strand
GTCGCCTTGCTGTGGACCGTCGCCGACACCATGTGCGTGTGATATAGACGCACATGCGAGCCAGCGCACGTTGCCTATTTTAACATTTTCCGGCCCTGTCTTGCATTGCAGACGGCTGATGTGATACTATTTGTTTATCTCTTGTTGCTCTTCCGCTTGATTCTTAATGAAGGCGATCAGCGTGTTGGAATTAGTATCCAGCCATTCGCGGATAACGGTCTTCATGGCCCTGTCGAGGGTTGTGGCGAGTAGTTGTGGGGGCCGTAGATCGAAGTATCCATAACGCATCCGTTCAAGCTCGTCCGCCATCGCTTTATGAATGCCCTCGATCATCTCTTCTCTTGATGGTTCTCGCATGTATTGCTCCTTCGCTAGTAGTCGGGCTGCTCATCTCGTTGCATTACGGCAACGTCGCGCAGGTTGGCCGCTTCCTGACGGTCGCGGTTCGGTTTCCGCCTTCATCCTTCATCCTTCATCCTTCCGGTGTCCGCTCCCTCACGGTCGCGGTTCGGATCGGGCCATTGGAAGGGGTCGCGCACGAACGCTTCCGGGTCGCGGCGGTATTCCTCGGCGCGCGCCAGCCAGGCCGGATAGAATCGCTCCTCCCACTTCTTGAGGGTCGACACCCATGGGTAGATGCGTGCGGTTCCCAGCCAGCCGGGGCGTCGATCAAAGAAATCCTCTGGTGATCCATCATCAAACTGACCCTTGTAGAGCACGATCGCGGACGACACATCAACCTGTGAGACCGCATGCCTCCAGTAGGGGTCGTGAGGATCGTTCGCGGGTATTTCGCCCTCTCCAACGATTACATAGTCCTCGAACCGGGCCCATGGCCCACGCCAGCCGATGTAGCGACCGAAGTGCGGCTCACTCGTCGCGTGGTGGACGATGATAAGGCCGCGATTATGCAGCCGGCGGAAGAAGTCGTCGGTCTGCCACACCGTGCTGCCGGCGTGGCCGTTGTCCAGCATGACGCCGTCCCAGCCGTGACGTTCAATTTCGTCGAGTATGTCGAAGGGCGTCATTTTCGCCTGTTTGCAGTTCCAACCGCCGACGTAGCCGATGACCGTCATGCCGTAATCTCGGATGGCGGCCTGGGCGGCGGCGACGGTCGATGGGTCCTTGTAGATGTACTGCCCGTCGACGGGGTTCGGGCCGTTGGTGTAAATCCCCGACCATAGGATCACGTGGCCGAACTGATGCTTTCGCATCCAGGACAGATTCTCCGTTTGGAGAAGCCAGGCGATACCTTCGGCCGATTGGACGGTGAGGACGTGGGGTCTGGCACCTTCGGCGAAGAGGCGATGACAGAGAACGCTTACGTTGTCGCTCGGGGCCGGCTTGCTTCGCGTAATCTCAGCCGCTGTGATTCCCCGGACCGTGGCAACCACGAGCAATCCAGTGCCTACCCCGATGGTGATGAAGAAGAATGCGGTGGCCAATAGATACCCGTTGCGTCGCCACCAATTCATTCCGTGTACGATCATGGTTTGACTCCCTTCTGTTCGCGACGTTTGTGCATGGTCTTTAATGCCACGATGACGTCGCCGGCACGCTTGGCCGTGGCGAGCTCGCGGACGGTCGTAATCGAAGTATTCGAGCATCAACCGCTCGATCTGATCGATATGGTCGGCGGTGATCTTTCGGGTCACGCCGGGCTGCGGCTTGCCCTTGTAGGCGCTGGGCTTTTGGCCGGGTGGGTTGGGCAGGTCCTTGCCGGAGAATCGCTTGATCCAGTCGGAGGCCTCCGCGGCAGAGAGGCGGGTGATTGCCCCGCCGACCATCTGGTGGACATCCTCAAGCGTGAAGCCGTGCTTCCTGGCCTCAAGGACCAGGGTCTGGACCTGGCGCTTCGAGCAGCTATTTGGGTTGGGGTTGAGAGTGGTCATGGTCGCTTCGCTCCGAATGCGGAATGGTGAATTCGGAATGCGGAATGGTGAATGGTGGATTCCGCCTTCCGCCTTCCTAGCCCAAGTTGAGCAGCTGAGAGGGTTGAACCCACGTGAGGATAGCGCCAAGGCCGTTTTTCGTCAAAAGTTTTGACTACAATCGCTGTTTTTGTCCTCCCATTTCGGCTCGCCGAGGCGGGCAGGAAGTGTCAGCCCGAGGCGGCCCAGCAGGATGCGTTGCGATTCATCCGCCTTGGTCACGCAGCGGATGCGGATGTCGCGGCCGGCCGACGTGGGCAGGATGACGTCATTCGTTTTGATCCGGTCGAACTCCTCGAGGACCGGGCGAGGACCGTTACCCAACCCGGACCGGGCCATCCATTGTTCCAAGGTCTTCCACATCGCGTACGCCAGGAATGAGAACAAGATGTGGGCCGCCGCGCGATCTTCCAGGTGATGCCGGATCGGGCGTAGATTCAGCTCGGTCTTCTCCGTTCGAAACGCGGACTCCGCCTGCGTCAACTGGATATAGGTTTTCCACAGATCCTGGGGACTCCAGCCCGTAAGGTTGGTTCGCAGCAGATAACAGCCTTCACTCAGCTGAGCCCATTGACGCCAGCTTTCATGTTTCGTCCAGGTGATATCGAGGAACCCGGTGACGCCATCACGATCGATTTCGGCAACCTTCACATCGAAGAGCCCGGCCGCCCGCGAGTTCTTCCCCAGAATGCGCCCGATCTGCCGCTCGACCTGAGTGCGATTGGGTTTCTTCTTGGCGCGGTCCAAACGACCCGCGAGGCTGACCAAGGCTTCCTCGATCCGTTTCTCGAAACGCTCATGCATGGCCTGCTCTTTTTCACGACGAGCCGTGCTGCGGCATAGAATGAACGTCTCATCACCGTCAGGAC
>JBARRC010000090.1:0-17467 GCA_049644045.1 Phycisphaerae bacterium | reverse complement strand
GCCATGCCCGCGAGAAACGGGATGCCCAAATAGATGAAGACGCTCTTGGCGATCTGCCCGATCGTCACCTCGACCACCGCGCCCGTAAGACCGAGCAGCGGCGGAAGAACCGTGATGAACAGCCATGCGTACACCGAGAACAACAGCACCTGAAACACGGAGTTCAGCGCGACCAGCCCGGCTGCGTACTCCGAGTCGCCTTCGGCCAGATCGTTCCAGACGATCACCATGGCGATGCATCGGGCCAGCCCGATCATGATCAGCCCAACCATGTACTCCGGGTATCCATGCAGAAACAGCACGGCCAGCGCGAACATCAAGATCGGGCCAATGACCCAGTTCTGGACCATGGACAGGCCGAGAATCTTCACGTTGCGAAACACGTCGGCCAGTTCCTCGTACTTCACTTTGGCCAACGGCGGGTACATCATCAGGATCAGGCCGATGGCAATCGGGATGTTCGTCGTCCCGACCTGAAAGCGATTGATGAAGCCTTCGACGCCGGGGAAGAAGTAGCCGCCGCCCACGCCGATGCCCATTGCCAAGAAAATCCAGAGCGTCAAGAAGCGATCCAGGAAAGAAAGCTGTCTCTGGCGTTCTTGCGGCACTGTTCAGACTCCTTTGCGACTCGACTCCGCCGCGCGCGGACCGTTCACAGCACGCGAAATATGAACGCCAGACAGAAGTACACTCCCACAAGGAGGAAGATCGCTCCGGTTATTCGGCGCGCCCACCACTCAAACTGCGTGATCCTCTCATAAGCGCGGCCAACGGCCTGCGTTCCGAGTGCGATGAGAATCGCGAAGGCGAACACCGGAAGCGCCGTGCCGACCCCAAACAGCAGGGGCAACAGAATGCTGGATTCGTACTTGACTGAGAGCGGAATAAGGCTGCCGAAATAAAGCCCTGCGGAAGCCGGACAAAAAGACATCGCAAACACCACTCCGAGAGCGAAGCCGCCCCATATGCCCCACCCCTCGACCCGCTTGCTCATCTTCTCACACGCACCACCACCAGGGACCTTGATTTGAATAAGCTCCAACAGCAGCATGCCAACAAGGACTAGGATGGGACCAAGAATCTTGTTCATGTACTTTTGCAAAGCATGAGACACGGCCGGTGCAGAGAGAAGGGTCGAGACAAGAATCGCCGCGAGGACAACGTATGCCAGCGATCTGCCAAGCGTGTACAAGAGTCCTGTAGCGGCGACGGCTTTGGGGTTCCCAACTCGCCTACCAATGAAAGAGATCGCAGCGATGTTCGTGGCCAGTGGGCAGGGACTGATCGAGGTCAGAATCCCAAGCCATGCAGCGGAACCTATCGCAAGCACCATCTCGCCCGTCACGAACCGTCCTCCAAGTAAGCAAACGCTTCGTCGCGGACATAATCCTTGAAGCCCCGCTCGTCGCGGACGAGTTCCCAGACGCGCTCCAGGTTCTTTGATTGCTTCTGCTCGCCGTTCTCGAGCAACACCATCACGAGCGCACTCGCAATAAGTCTGTACTCCTCCACGAAATGCTCGTTCTCCGGCTCCTCAACGTTAACTGCGCGCCATTCCAGCTCGCCCGACTCGAACGCATCGGGGAGCCCATCTCTCAGCGCTTCCTCAGCGTATGCTTCCATGTTTAAGCACGTGCGACAGCGTTGCGTCCTGTGGAAGTAATACGCAATAATCTCCCGGTCGGGCGCGCCAGGCTTGTTCGCCGCCCTGTCAGCCGGCATGGCCGTCATGACCGTATGCGCTGCGTGTTGCTCGGTTGCACGTGTGGCAACGAGCTCGGACGGTTGATCTGGGACGCCTTCCTCTTCTTTCACGGTAGGATGCGAGGATGGCACAGTGGGCGTAGCCGGGTCCCGGCCGCGCTCGCCTGCAACGAGGTAGACGAAGCTGGCTACGACAAACAGCAGCAAAACAGCAGTTATTACGTTCTTCATGTTGTCATTCCTCTTTGCCGGGCGATCTCGGCAGACGTTGTAACGTCAACGATAGCCTCCAAGCGATCATAATCAGTCTGCGGCACTCATCGCCTCCATCATCTGAGTGATGGTGATGAACTCCGCGCCTTGTTCCTGGGCGTAGTCAAGGAAACCGAGGAACGCATTCCACCTCCCATCGTCGTTTGCACTGAAGTATGGATGAAACTCGACTTTAAGCGGAAGTCCCGCCTCGCCCATTCGCAGGAGCTCGCTCTTCATCAACTCTTCCCAATCGGCTGGGGGAAGGCTGCTGAAAGGCATATCGCAGAAGGCTCTCGTATTGCCCGCGTATTCGGCGGAGTGCATTGGCACGGCCCAGAAGTCATGTCCCGGGACCGGATAGGGCCATACATCCTCGGTGTGACCTTCAAGAGCGTTGCTCGAATAAGCCACGAAGCTGAGGTTGTACTTGATCCCGAGGGTGTCCAGGATTTGCCACGTATCATCATTGTGCGCGAATCGGTACGAGCGGAAGCCCTCCACGTCGTGTCCCAGGCATTCCTCGATCGCCGAACAGGCCCGGGCGATCACCTCCTCCTGTTCCTCGTACGACAACACGGTGAGGGTGACCGTCTCTCCTGGCGCTTCCACAGGACGACCATACGCCATGATTTCATGGCCCGATTGACCGTAACGCTGAAGCTGGTCGCACCCTTCGGTTGCCACGTACTCATTGACAATAAGCGTGGCGCGGACCCCGCGAGCGTCCAGCTCTTCCATGAAAGCCTTCAGCGCACCAACATCTTCGTCCTCTGTGATCTGCAGGTTGACCCGCGGAGACCGGTCGGTGGGCAAGTCTCCCGGCGGAGTGCATCCGCATACCACGAGCGGTGCCGTGAGGAGAATGAATCGCGTTCTCATGATAAGCTACCTCGCTTTCCTTTGAGTCGTGATAGTTGCGTTCTCGTTCGGACGAGCCTGCTGGTTTGATCTAATCGTCGCCGCGCTCGTCAGCAATCAGCAAGACGGCGCCGTCCATCGCAACCAGTGGCATAACGGTCGATACGATGCTCTTGGCGCTTATGTCTAATTACCTCCTTCCACTCTCCCTTACAAGGTGCAACACGGCTGTTTCTGCTACCTGCGTTACGACGGCAGGTGTCACGCTAAATGAGCGTGCGCGATTCAGCGCTATTGGCGAGCCGCGGGCTTTAGCCCGCGCGGACGTGCGAGAGGCGCTAATCTCACGGGCACGGTTCTGTTGGACACCCTTAGTCTCCATGTTGCCGTTCGATCAAAGACACTACTATTCAACTGCCGTCCTTCTCTGCGAGGGCCGTGGTCAGTATGGTCGTCAGCTCCGCCTCGGTCGCCGCCTTGCCCGAAAGCTTCACCTCACCGTCAATCACCAGGGCCGGTGTGACCATAACGCCGTATTCCGTAATCTCCATGATGTTCGTGACTTTGCTCAGCTCATACTGCAGCCCGAGCTTGTCTGCCGCCGCCTTGACATTGTTTGCCAGAGCCGCGCACTTCGGACACCCCGGTCCAAGAACTTCGATCTTCATCGTACACCTCCCTACGCAATTGTGCCGTAGATCATCCCAACGATGGTAGCCATCACCACGACCAAACCGGTAAACACGGCTGTCTTCGTGTTTCCGATGACTGAACGAATCACCAGCAGACTCGGCAGCGAAAGGGCGGGGCCTGCAAGCAGCAGCGCGAGCGCCGGCCCCTGATGCATCCCGTGCTCCGTCAGCGCCTGCAAGATCGGAATCTCCGTGAGCGTCGCGAAGTAGAAGAGGCATCCTATGACAGAGGCGATGAGATTCGACTTGACGCTGTTGTCACCCACAAGAGCAGCCACCTGTTCGTCCGGAAGCAGAGCCCCCAGAAAACCGACGATAAACACACCGCCAAAAAGCAGTGGGACAAGCAGCTTGGCGAAGTCCCAGGTGTTGTGCATCCATTCGGCGACTTCCTCACGATCGAACCAGCGCCAGACCATCAAGAGCACCACCAAGCCCAGTGCGCCGGCCAGGTACCACTTCGCGTGATAGATCGTCATGACCCAGCTTTGCGCCTCCTCAATGCGAGCGATATCCGTCTTGGCGAGCGCGATTTTGTCGCCGACTTTCATGCCGGCAACGGGGCGATCCACCTGCACGAGCACTTCGTCTTTTGTCTCCTGCAGTAGCACGGCTGGAATCTCCGAGCCGTCGGTCTTGTGAATGATCACGTTGCCCGGGTTGTACCAGTCGCTGAAGACCAGGAAGGCCATCATGCACGCGAAGTAAAGAACGGTCTGCCAGAGGGGCCGCCGGGCCGGGGGCGCTTCGGGGATGGCAGCTGCGGCTTCCATACGCTGCTGCTCGTCCTTCCGAAAGACGACGGCCATGATCAGGCCAATGATGATGCCGAAGGCGATTGCGCCCACCGCCCGCGCCACACCGATCTTAAAACCCAGCACCCGCGCAGTGAGGAAGATCGCCAGTATGTTGAGCGCCGGTCCTGAGTAGAGGAAGGCAGACGCAGGACCCAGTCCCGCCCCAACTCGATAGATTCCCGCGAACATCGGGAGCACGCTGCACGAACACACCGCCAGAACGGTGCCGGAGACTGAGGCGACGGAATAGGCCTCGACCTTGTTGGCCTTGGGGCCAAGGTGTCGAAGGACGGCCTCTTTTGACAAGAACGTGATGATGCCGCCGGCGATAAACAGTGCCGGCACGACACAGGCCAGCGTATGGTTCCTGGCGTACCATTGCAGCATCTTAAACGCTTCAAGAATCGCCGCCGTTACCTTGACGTTGGACAGCGGCAACGAATACGCCACCAAGAAGATGACTACGAAGGCCGCAAATATCTTCCACTGTTTCATCGAGACCCCAACCTCCTCCCATGATTACTTTATGCCCATTGCGCCATGAAGGCACCCCAAAAAAAAGAACGCGCCATTACCCGAGCGCTGCCCGCTGCTGTTTCAGGTTGTCCCTGAGCACCGACTCGACACATTCCCAGAACCCTTGTAGACAGCAGATCTTCAAGCTGTAGAAGGTCATAGTGCCCTCTTTGCGATCCTCCACAATTCCCGCCTGTTTGAGCACGGCCAGATGCTTCGACACGGTCGACTGGTCCGCACCAACCAGTTCCGTCAGATCGCAAACGCACATCTCGCGTTCCGTCAGGGCATCGAGCACGAGCAGACGGGTCGGATGGCTGAGCGCTTTGGCGATTCTCGCGCGCGCCTCGTAATGTTGTTTCGGCCTGCGCTTCATGGCGTTAGGGTAATTATACCATGGTTACGGATGAAGTCAAGGCCCGCCGGAGCTGCGGTCATCGCAGCAGCCGTGCCTTCGCCGCTATCGTGAGGCTCCTGCAGGATCGCGGGCAGGCCTACGCAATCGAACCGGGAAAACGTGCTTCACAACCAGGAGCAGAATGGTGTAATGTCATAACAAGGCCGTACTGAAGTATCGTTCGGCGCGGTCCGGCAGGACGGTTGCGATGTTGCCTTTGATGGACCTGGCGAGCTGTCGGGCGGCCCAGACGTTCGCGCCGGACGAGATTCCCACGAGAAGCCCGTGATCCCGCCCAAGTTGCCTTGTCGTCTCGATCGCGTCCTCGTCGGTCACCTCGATGACGTCGTCCACGAGTGACACGTCCAGAACGGCAGGGATGAAGCCGTCGCCGATACCCTGGATTTGATGCAGGCCCGGTTCGTGGCCGAGCAGGGCGGAGACGTTCTTCGGCTCAACGGCCACAAGCTTGATTTTCGGATTGTGTTCCTTAAGAAACTTGCCCACGCCTTGGAGGGTGCCGCCGCTCCCCACACCGGCTACGAAGCAATCGATGTCACCGCCGATTTGACGCCAGAGTTCCGGTCCCGTGTTTTCGTAATGGGCCCGCGGATTGTCCGGGTTCTCGAACTGCTGTGGGACGAAGACGCGAGAGTCGCCGGCTGCCATCTCCTTGGCAACTCGCACGGCGCCGGCGATGTTCTCTTTGTCGGGTGTTAAGATCAACTCCGCCCCCATGGCCTGGATCAGCTTCTTGCGCTCCACGCTCATGCCCTCGGGCATGATGATCCGCACGGGGTAGCCTTTCATCCGGCCGACAAGCGCGATGCCGATGCCGGTGTTACCCGACGTTGGCTCGACGATAATCGAATTGCTGTTGAGCCGCCCGTCACGTTTCGCCCCCTCGAGCATAGCCACCGCCACGCGGTCCTTGATGCTCCCTCCGGGGTTGAGGAACTCCGCCTTGGCGAAGATGTTTTCCCCTTTGAATTGAAGTAAGGGTGTGTTCCCAATCAGATCGAGAATGTTATCAGTCAGCACGCTTTCCCCTCCTCGCACGGCTAGAGGTCGGATACCATCGGGACCGCCTGACGGCAACCGTCTGCCGCGCGATCCCCCTTGGAACCCCCAGCTTTGAACTCTGCGAGTATTCAAGCACCTTCCCCCCTTCGCAGGCAAGCACAAAATTAAGGACACCCTACTTTCCCGTTTGGAATAGAATGCTCTATCCTGCGGACTCCTTGGATTTGGTCGAATCCGGGCGCTACCGGTGAGGCATTAAGGCCTCGGTTGATGGCATCGCACATCCGCCCGGAGCTGCTGCGTACGCTCGTTCGTAACCTATTGTAAATAGGAAGCTTACGCAACCCCTCATCTGACGACTCGGCTCAGTCTCCTGAACGGTCGTGTGTCAACAACGTCATCGCTTGGGCAACGACTTGCGAGTTATGCAGTCCGGTACAGGGCAAGGAGGCCTTGCGCGGCGGCACTGGAGCCCCCATTGGCGGCGGCACAATTCGCGGATACGGTTTTTTTTTGTTCTTCCATAGGGCTTGCGTCCGATAGAGGCGTTAATATGCGTGCAGTGTGTCCGCCGAGCGGTCAGCGGAGCACGCTTCAGGGTTCCAATCGGAAGGTTTTTGAAAGACCGGTAGCACCCACAAGAAAGGGAGTTTATTATGAAGACTCAACTAGGCGGAAAACTAAAGTCGGTCGTCTTGCTGATCAGCAGCGGTCTGATGTTCGGAATCGGTGGCAACTGCGTGCCCCAGGATTTCTGGGCGAGAACGTGGGACAACACGCTGACAACGGCAGTCGACACGGTGTACGCGGCCTATGTCCTAGATCCGCTTATCGATACGCTGGTCCCGCCGGCGGATGAGTAGGCCCGAACGTCCGCACGTTAAGCGAGACGCGCGAGCAAACATTGGATGCACAACTATAATAGGAGATTGAGTATGTCTGCAACTTTTCACCGCTGGCCTTGCCGGCTGGTCGTAGCTGTCGCCTTGGGGTTATCGGGAAGCCAAGCAGTAGCGCAAGAAGAGGAAACAACCTACGAGCGAACGGACGTAACCACCGTAGAAGAATCCTCTGACTCCCCCTTCAGCTTCGATCTTACGTACGCGCTCTATTCGGACTACATCTTTCGTGGGATCAACCGTTCCGAGTACGCGGGTGAGGGTCGCGAGAAACCCAACCACCAGCTGGACGTCTCGATGAGCATTGACCTCGGCCCATTGTGGGGCCAGGACCCGGGCACGTGCGGGACGTTTGGGTTCGGCACGTGGTTCGAGTGGTACGCCGCCCAGAAGAAGCTCGATCCGGTCGACGGCGGTCAGAACCTTCAGGAGGTGGATTACTACCTGAGTTGGTCGTACGACGTCGAACCGATTGCGACGACTTTCTCGCTGGGTTACACCTTCTACACCTACCCGAATGCCAAGGCCGGCAACACAAGCGAGTGGTCGCTTGCGCTCGATCATAACGACGCATGGATGTGGAAGTGGCTGTGGCCGGACAACGACAAAGGCATCCTCAATCCGAGTTTTCTGTTCGTCCAGGATGTCGATGTCGGAGCGGGCAACGCAATCTGGATGGAGATCGGGTTGAGCCATGAGTTTGCGATGTTCCCCAATGTCACGATGACCCCCAGTTGGACGTTGGGGATCGATCACGACTACTACCATCACTTTGCCGGCGACCCCCATAAGAACACGTTCCGGTTCGCCAACATGTTGTGGGGCTTGGACATAACCTATGACATGACCGAATTACTTCGCATCCCTGAGGGTTGGGGCTCGGTAGCGATGTCGGGATTCCTGTATTTCAGCGACGCTTTGGGGAACGCGGAGGACAACGGCATCATTCAGGACGAGTTCTTCGGCGGTATGTCAGTCGGCTGGTCGTTTTAGGCCGCCACCGGATGAACTCATACATAAACCTCGGCGGCAAGAAAGAATAACCCGTTGGTCCAAGCCTAGTGCTCTGTTACCGTTGATCTGATGGATGGCTTGGGGGTGGCATGCCCAAGCCCGTCGGAGACGGGCGCCGGCATGTTGGACGCCGCTAAGAATGAGGCCTAACTCCATGGTGGCGCTGTGCTTGGCCATGCCACCCACCGCGACCCCGGTTCGCGACGTTAAGTCGCCATGAAACGCTGTGCCGAGAATCCTCTCTCGGCACCTGCCAGAGGACCGAGAAAGGATTCTCGGTCCAGCGAGTGTCACGAGGCCATAAGGGTAGGTCCTTTCACGGCCAGGTAGCGTCGTGCGGACTGGATACCTTGTGCGTTGGCGGGGAAACGGTGCCCGACGATGTCTCCAAGGGCCTGAGCAGCCAGGCGGGCGTGTGGGCCGTCCCCACGCAGTATCTGTGTGATCAGCGGCAGGCCGGTCTTTTCCCCCAACCGTCCCAGTGCCCCGGCCGCCCGTAGGGCCGTCGTCTCGACCGCATCGGTCAGCAATTGACGCAGGGCGTAGGAAGCCTCGGTCATTCTAAGGACACCCACAGCCCCAATAGCGTGCTCCTTGACTGCGGTATTGTCGTCCTTGAGAAGATCAACAAGGGCCTGTCGAGCGTTTCTCGTCCCGATGCTTGCGAGAACGTCAACGGTCTTGTGTCGCACCACGGGATCGGTTGACGCGGAGAGCGCAACAGCGGTCCGTTCACTTTCGATGGTTGCCGACCGCATGGCAGCGATTGACTCCAATGTTTGCAGCGCGCTGTCTCGTTTCGATTCACCCGGAGGGTCGTCCGGCGTGCCATTCTGCCCGTCGTTGCCCTTCGCGGTCGTGTCGGTGTCGTCAGAGGAGACGCCCTTCGGTGTAGTAATACCTTCGATAGCCAATTCCTCATGGACCTCGTGCTCGGGAATCCGCTCCACGAACCGAAGGCCCGTTTTGTAGACGTTGGCCTCATGCTGTCGACACCATGCTACGACGCCCCTGACCCACACCGGCTGCTTGCCCTGCTCGATCTGCAGGTGCACGACTTCGCCGCGGTACATGGGATAGCCGCTATAAATGCACAGGCCACCGCGGGAGACGTCGTGGATTGAGGTGAGGAACTCATCCGGGGCACAGGTGGCGTCATTCAACCGCCCGGCATAAACGCACTTGATTCGCACGTCCCTGTCGCACGTGAATCGTTGCGAACGCGGACCGAAAACCCCGCGCGTCGGCGGGGTGGGACGGTGCTCATGCCGCGATGATACCTCATCGCTTCCGGTCACCGGGTCGACAGGTAGAGCCTGCGGTGCCTGCGACCAACATCGCTCGAACAACTCCCTCCAGCAGACCAGCAAGTCACGATCGAACTGGCGGCCCGCCTGGGCGATGAGCGCACGATTCGCCTGGTGAGGCGTGAAGGGTTTTCGATAGGCTCGGCGCCCGATCATCGCATGGAATGAGTCAACGATCGAGAGGACTCGGCTCCCCGGTAGCAGCTCGTCACCGCTTACCCCCAGAGGGTATCCGCGGCCGTTCACCCATTCGTGGTGCTGCAAGATCATCTGCCGCACCCCCGGGGTGACATGGGGATCATCGCCGAGCAGTCGTACCGACTCGATGGGATGCTGCTGAATCAGTTGCATCTCTTCGAATGTGAGCGGTGTCGGTTTGTTCAACACCTCCGGGTTGATCCCGAGCTTGCCGATGTCGTGCATCATCCCCGCCAGCCCCAGCCCCGTCAGCATCTCGCGTTCCGGGCCGAAGATCTCAGCTCCAAGCATGATGGCGAGCGCCGAGACCACGAACATGTGGCTGGCCGTGCTGCGTTCGTGGTCGGCCATCTGAAGCATGTGCGACGCGATACGTGGATCGTTCAGGACACATCCGATCACGTTGTCAACGACGTGCGAAGCCCGCGCGAGACCGTCGGCGTTTGCCGGACCGTGGATCAAACCACGAGCCACCGACGTCCCCACCTGGTGGACGATCTTCGCCTTTTCGGTCGGACGGATATCCGAACTACCCAACAGGTCGATCAGCTTGGCTTCGAGGATCGTCTCGCACTTGCTGAGATCCCCGCTACGGACACACAGGAAGGGAACCCCGTTGTTGCGCATCCGTTCGAAGTCCGGCTGTGACAGACCGTCCCCTGCCCTGCGGTACAACACCGGGGTCTGCTCAGACGCCTGCGGCAGATAGAGCGCAAAGTCGACGGAGTCCTCGTCTACAAGGGCCTTGGCGGCTGCGAAAGTGACTTGTGCGTACTCGGCCTGCTCGGTCATGTTGCCCCATCCAGGTTGCCTCCCAAGTATGCAATACGTTTTGCAGCCCTGCTAGCCGTATCCGGGGATACGCTGTGCCGAGAATCTACGCTGTGCCGAGAATCCTTTCTCGGCACGCCGGAAGGACCGAGAAAGGATTCTCGGTCCAGCAATAGAAATGCCAGCGATAGAGATGCCGGCGATGGGGTTGTATACCCAAAGCCCTTTACGTTGAGGTTGCCGAAACGTGGCACCTTCGACATACTGGATGATGATATGGAGACCACGACAGTCAAGAACGGCAATGAACCGGGCAGGCCCGGTATTCTCTCGCTGATCGGCAACACGCCTCTTGTGCCAATCCGCAAGCTGAATCCAAACCCCAATGTCGAGATCCACGCCAAGATCGAAAAGTCCAACCCCGGGGGCTCGGTCAAGGATCGAATCGGTCTGTGGATGATCGAGGAGGCGGAGCGCAAGGGCGAGCTCACCGAAGGGAAGACGATCCTCGAGGCAACAAGCGGCAACACGGGCATCGGCCTGGCCATGGTCGCGGCGGTCAAGGGCTACCCGCTCTTGCTCGCCATGAGCGAGGGTGTGTCGGTCGAGCGGCGCAAGATCCTCGCCGCGATGGGGGCGGAGTTCTTGCTCACTCCCGCTGACCGGGGAACGGACGGCGCCATCGAGCGGGCCTACGAGCTTGCGGCCGAGGACCCGCAACGCTTCTTCATGCCGGACCAGTTCAACAACCCGGCAAACGTTCTCGCCCACTACCACACCACGGCGCTTGAGATCTGGGAGCAGACGAAGGGCCGTATCACCCACTTCGTGGCCACCATGGGTACCACCGGCACGTTGATGGGCTGCTCGAAACGCTTCCGGGAACTCAACCCCCGGATCCGCACAATCGGCGTGGAGCCCTATCTTGGACACCGCATTCAGGGCCTCAAGAACCTCAAAGAGGCCTACCTCCCCGGCATTTACGATTCGGCGGGCCACGACGAGAAGGTGAACATCGAAGATGACGCCGCCTACGAGATGGCCCGCCGGTTGGCGCGCGAGGAGGGGTTTCTCGTGGGTATGAGCTCGGGCGCCGCCATGCACGTGGCCTACGAGCTCGCCGGCCAGATCGAGTCGGGGGTCATAGTCGTAGTCCTTCCGGACGGCGGTGACCGGTATCTGTCCACTCCGCTATTCCAGGTGACCGAACCCGAGGCCGTGAGCGTCAAGCTGAACTTCTTCAACAGCCTTACCCGGCGATACGAACCGTTCGAACCGGTCTCCAAAGGGAGTGAGGTCACCATGTACTCCTGCGGTCCGACGGTGCACCGTAGACCGCACCTGGGCATCTTACGCCGGATGCTGGCGGACGATCTGGTCCGCCGCACGCTGGAGTTCGCCGGCTACGAAGTCAAGCACGTCGTGTGCATCACCGACCTGGACGACAACATCATTCAGGAGGCTGAGCGCACCGGCGAGCCGATTGCCGACCTGTGTGCGCGCCACGAGGCGGAGTTTCACGACGACCTCAAGGCGCTGGGTATCAAACCGGCGGAGGTGTACGCCCGCGCCTCCAAGTCGGTCGACGACATGATCGCCCTCACACGGGCGCTTGTCGACAAGGGGTATGCCTACGAGAAGCTCAACTCCGTCTACTTCAATATCGGCCGGGTGAAAACTTACGGCGAGATGTCCGGCAAGGACCTCGGCAAGATCAAGATCGGCGCTACCGTGGACCTGGACCGCTACGACAAGGACGACCCGCGTGATTTTACGCTCCTGAGACGCTCGACACTGACCGAGATGCGTAAAGGCTCGTACTACAAAACGGAGTGGGGTAACGTGCGCCCGAGCTGGCACGTGCAATGTTCGGCCATGGCCCGCGCTCATCTTGGCGACCGGTTCGATATCCATACGGGGTCGGTGAACCTCATCTTCCCCCATCACGAGAACGAACTCGCCCAAAGCCGGGCCCTCAGCGGCGAGCCACAGGCCCGCTTCTGGCTACACTCGGAGCTCGTCCTGGCGGGCGGGAAGAAGATGATCGACGCGGAAGGGACTCGTGTAACTCTTCCCGATTTGCTCGGGCGCGGGTACTTGCCCCGCGAGGTCCGCTTCTTCCTGGTGCAGACCCATTACCGCCAACCGGTGCACCTGAAGGACGAGCGGTTGGAAGCCGCCCGTACGTCGTTGCAAAGACTGGATGACTTCGCGGACAACCTGGTAAACGTAACTGTCGCCGGTCCGCAATCGATGGACGTGGAGGGTTGGATCGGAGAGATGAAGGAGGGGTTCCACACCGCGATCTTCGACGATATGAACATCTCGGCTGCGCTGGCTGCGCTGTTCAGTCTAGTCAGAAAGGTCAACTACCTCATGACCCAGGGCAGGCTTCACCGGGATGACGCGGGTGACGTGCTGGACGCCCTGCGCACGGTCGACGAGGTCCTTGGGGTTCTTCATCCTCCGGAGAAGCTCGAGGAGCTTCCTGCAGAGATTCAGGGCGTGATACGCCGGCGCGATGCGGCCCGTGAGAGAAAGGACTTCGATCTCGCCGACGAGATCCGGGATGATCTTGCAGCCCGCGGTTACGTGGTGGAAGACCTTCCGGGAGGTACCCGCGTCAAACGCAAGAACTAGTGCCGCGTTTCACAAGTTCCACGACTATATGCGTGCGACCGGCGCTGAAGCGAGCCGCGGGCTTCAGCGAAGCGAGCCGCGGGCTTCAGCCCGCGCGGAGTTCCGCGCGGACGTACCGGAACCCGAGCCGCGAACTTTAGTCCGCGCGGACGCGCGATGTCCCAGGGACTCGTGGCCTTCAGCCCGCGCGGACGCCCGCTCCATGAGTTATTCGGACAGACCAAGAACGTCCAGGTCCACAAGTTCCTGTGCGTGGGCACATTGGAAGAGAAGATCGACGAGATGATCGAGCGTAAGAAGGAGGTGGCTGAGAAGGTGGTCGGCACCGGCGACGGCTGGCTGACCGAACTGTCCGCAGCCGAGCTGAAGGAATTCTTCGCCTTGCGGAAGGAGGCGGTGGTGCGGTAGAATCAGCAAACGTAGGGCGTTCTCTGTACGTTGAGTCGTCCTGTGGTTGATCGCGTCGGGCAGGCTCCGATCTGGGTATCTGATGGGATTACGCGAATGAGACTCAAGACTCTGCACCTCAAGAATTATCGTGCACTGGAGACAATGGATATTGGGTTTCACCCAATGACCGTGATCATCGGCGAGAACGATGTCGGCAAGACATCCTGCATGCTCGCGATCAAGACCCTCTTCGAATCAAAGAAGTTGGAAACTGACGCAGACTTGTTTATGCGCGATCGTTCGCGTTCCGTTGTCGTGGAGGCTCAGTTTGACTCCCCCTCGCCAACACCGGAGCAGGCTCGTTTTGTTACTCAGAGGGGAGAGATTTGCGCCCGCTGCACCTACCCATTCGGGGAAACCCGAACCATCGAGCTCAGATACGCTGTACCAAAGGATCAGCGCTTTAAGGAAATCGATAAGCAGAAGGTAGATCAAGTACGCAAAACCCTGAAAGAGCTCGGAGTGACCGGCGCAGACGAAAAACCGGCCAAAGCAGACGCACAAGCGCGTTTGCAGGCGTGGATCAAAGAGAACTTGGACCCCGATGAATTTGAAGAGCAGTGGTTGGCTGTCACGGACACGGACTTCGCCAAGCTTCTCCCGGATTTTGTCTTTATCCCAGTCAATCGCGACCTGGAGACCAATCTCAAGATGACGGAGACCTCGTTGTTCGGAAAGCTGTTTCGCCCCTTGCTCAAGATGGCATTGCAAGGCGATGAGGTGGGCGCGAGTCTACACGACGTACGAGAGCGTTTGAAGGACGGCGTACGCGGAAGAGTGGACGAACTTCAAGCGCTCCTGTGCGCGCAGCTGAACAATGACTCGGTTGTCCTGACCCACGAAGTTGACCTTGATCCCATAAAGGGAGTCGTATTCGATTTCGGGATGGACGACGAGCGCGCCAAGAACATACCAATTGGCAATCGCGGTGCGGGAGTCCACAACAATCTGACACTCGCCATGTTCCGCCTACTCGCGCAGCACGGGGCCAGAAACTTCATTCTCGCCATTGAGGAGCCTGAGAACAGCCTGCACCCACGCGGTCAGCGCGAGATGTTGTGGGCCCTTCAACGTGTGGCAAAGACGGCCCAGGTCATTTGCACAACCCACTCAAGCATATTCCTCGACTTGGGACGCCTTGAGGACAACATCGTCCTCACCCGGACCGCGAAGGGAAACACGATCGCTCGGTCCTTCAAGACCGAAGATCTGCCGGGCCTGCGCGAGCTACTTGGGATCCGAGTGAGCGATGCCCTCCTCAGCGGAGGTGGAAACTGCGCCATGATCGTGGAGGGTCCAACGGAACTGCATGCGTACCCCCACTTCTTTCGAATTGCTGGGTACAACCCTCGTGCATTGGGTGTATCGATTATCAACGCCGAAGGGTCTGATTTCGAGAGAATCAGACGACTGCTTATGGTTTTGAACCTCTACGATATCCCCTCAACCGTAGTACTGGATAAGGACGCAACGAAGACTGCACAGGATCTGCAGCGCTTCGGCCCCGATGGCCCGCTGCCTGTCTTGCGAAAAGTATATTTATTAAAGGAAGGCAAATTCGAAACCTACATTCCCCTCGACATCGCAGTCGAAGTGATCAATGATAGCTTCGAGGGAGCCGATGTCACGGTTGACGACATTGATCGATCGAAAGATCGCGAGAAGGAATTCCAGCGTGTGCTCTACGAGAAGAAGGAGCCTGGCGCGCGGTTTGAACACTTCAAGGTACAGTTTGGCGAGCTTGTCGGTCGCAGGATGTGTGAGCTCAAAAGGGAATTACCGTGTGAGATCAAGACGGTTTGCGACGAGGTAGCACGCTTTGCAGCTGACGTATAGAGGACGGGTTGCCCAGGTTCTTTGAGCCTGGGGGGACGATTATCATGCTCACCGCAGCCCGGCAGGGTGGCATGGTTCACGCTTGCGTGACCATGCTCTCGCACGGACGGAACTTTGACTGTGGAGCAGCATTGACATGGCTAAAGCACAGCGAGCCACGGCGGATGTGTTCCTGACGGCGCTCAAGGCCTTGCCCAAGGCCGAGCGTGACGCCGTCGTCGTCCGGATCGCCCGTGACAAGGCATTCGCGCGGGACATCCTTGATCTGGCCCTGATCGCCGATCGCCGGAGCGAGCGTTCGAGGCCGTTTCGCAACTACCTTTCTGAAAAGAACGCTCGATGAGTAAGGGGCGCGGTTACACGATCCTCATCAAGCGTTCGGCGGAAAAGGAGATGGATCGGCTGCCGGCTCGGGCGTTCGAGCGCTTGACGCGGGCGATTCTCAAGCTGGAGCGCGACCCCAGACCGAAGAGTTCCAAGAAGCTCCGCGGTGTACAGGATTACCGTCTGCGCGTAGGGGAATACCGCATCCTCTATTGCATCGATGACGACGACCGCGTCGTCGAAGTCATTGCCGTCGGTCATGGGCGGGAGGTATATCGCGGCATTTGAGGCGGAAGCGGAGAACCACCAGGAGATTCTCCTTCGAGCTAAAACTAGACGCGTATTACAAATACGGCTATATACATCTTCGTGTGGTGAGCGAGATCCACCCTGTACGACGATAAGACCTGTGAGGACTTAGCTATGAGAATACTGTGTTATTACTGTTGTTGCGGAGCGATGGCGATGATCGGAATCGGCGGAGCATCGGGGATGAGCGGCGCGGGCGATGACAACCCCAAGGACCTGCCCCCACCGGTCCTGGCGGGTCAGATGTCCGTCGAAGAGGCCATCTCCCAACGAAGGTCCGTCCGTGAGTTTTTGGACAAGCCCCCGACACTCGAGAACATCTCCCAGCTATGCTGGGCCGGGCAGGGGATTACGGAACCGAGGCGTGGGCTTCGGGCTTCGCCGTCGGCCGGGGCGCTCTATCCGATCGAGCTGTATGTCGTCACGGCCGAGGGCATCGATCACTACCAACCAGCCAACCACCGGCTGAAGCGACATCTGCCGGGCGATCTGCGTCCGGCGTTGCAGCGGGCCGCCCTCGATCAAGATGCGATCGGCGAGGCGGCGGCGACCGTGGTGATCGCAGCCGTTGTCGAACGAACAGCCCGGAAGTACGGCAAGCGGGCCGAGCGGTACTGCTTCATCGAGGCCGGGCACGTTGCGCAGAACGTGCTTCTCCAAGCTACGGCTCTGGACCTTGCGGGGGTGCCGGTCGGCGCGTTCGAGGACGAGAAGGTTGCTGCGGCGCTGAAGCTGCCCAAGGACCATCGCGTGCTTTACCTGTTGCCAATCGGGCATCCAAGCGGATAGGCTGCCCTGCCAGCAAGGTGACGGCGGATTCGGCGATCGCCCTGCAACCGGCAGGATTGGGGTGACCGTCCCTGGAAATCGGGTAGGGCTGATTGCCATCCTTTAGGCACTTTTGCAGCGAACCGAGCGCGTCCACGAAGGCTATGCCGCGGCCTTGTAGGAAGGTCTTGACGCGCCGGCGAACCTCCGCCTCATCCGTAATGAGCCGCTCGAGGGCGGGCTCGGTCGGTTCCTCTTCCACGAGGACATGGAACACTGATTCCTTTGTGGGAATCAAAACGACGGCGAACTGCACGCCAGCCTTCCCGCACCGGGCGTCGCAGAGGTCAAGTGCCCTGAGCGATATCATCAGCCCTTCTGCTATGCGCGCGTCCGACAAGTCCAACGCCAGATCGCGATGGGACGGGGTATGTACCGTGCGGAACTTCCCACTCTGAAAGGCGCTGCCAAGATCCGGATGTCGCTGTGCCCAACGGACCTGCCGCTGCCAGAGTCTTTCTTCACGCGCACGCGCCGCGCGGTCCGGAAACAGCAGCACGGGGAAGAGGTCTTTGGCGGCGCGGGCGGCTCCGTACAGTCTGGAGTGCTCTGAAAGCGCCATGCGAACACCGGCGATCCAACCTGTGGGGCGGTCGCAAGTTGTCACCAGTGGGGCCGCAGCCGACACGAGCGTCGCCCTGTTCACCTG
>JBARRC010000089.1:0-6331 GCA_049644045.1 Phycisphaerae bacterium | reverse complement strand
CGCGCAGGCTGAAGCCTGCGGCTCGCGGTGTACGCCTTTTCGGGTTCTCGCCGCTGTTGTGACCGCCCTTGCGGTTGGTGTGACCGGTTGTCAGGGTCCTCGTGCAGCCGTGGATGTGTGGGTCTTGGATCCATCTGCGTCCGTGATGAGCGTCCCAGGCGTCGCGGTGGAGCCGCCCGGTCCGGAGTTGGGTTCCCGTCGCATCAAACTGGCCGGCGCGATCAATGAGACACTGAGCTTCCGGTTCGCCGTTCGCGGCGGTAACACGCCGATCAAGCAGCCGGGATTTAGGACGACGCCGTTTACCTCCCCCGGCGCGAGGATCGACCCTTCGGTGGTACAGGTGTTTCGGATGCACCGTGTGCCCGTCGGCGAATTCCCCGGATGGCACATCCGTTCGATCCCACCGTTCAAACGAGACGCGGCGCCGCTGGACGTGCTGGTGCCGATCCGCGCGCCGCGCGGTGGACTACCGGCTACGTTACAGCCGGGCGAGACGTATTACTTCTGGGTCGACGTGGCGATTCCGAAGGGCACGTTCGAGGGGACCTACGCGACTGCGATTGACCTGACCTCCGGCGATTCCGTGATCGGCGCGGTGGGTGTTGACCTGACGGTCTGGCCGGCGGTTCTGCCCGACCTGGCCACGATATCCGTGATCGCGGAGCTGGATCACCAGCGGCTGTTTCGCCATCACGCAAAACAACGCGGGCGCGGCATCCCGTTCAGCGCCGACGACTGGCGCGGCGCGGCGATGAACAGCAAGCTGGACGCCCTGCTCCAGGCAACGCTTCGGAAACTACAGGACCATCGTTTGACACCCGTTTTGCACGAGTTGGCGCCGCTCGTAAAGGTCGACGCCCGTGGCGAGGCGGCGATCGACTGGGAGTCGTACGACGCGGTCGTGGGACCATGCCTCAACGGGCAGGCGTTCTTCAGCGGGGTGCCGCTCCGATATTGGCCGATGCCTTTCCACTCCGTCTTTGCGTCCGGAGGTAGTAGCGACACGCTGTCGTCACCGAGACACGCCGGGCTGTTGCGTCAGTACCTCGCCCAATGCGCTCGCCACTTCGAGCAGAAGGGCTGGCTCGACCGCGGCTACGCCATACTGCCTGATGTCGTGAGTATGAACGCCGAATCCCTGCAACAGACGCGCGATTTCGCGGCGGTCGCTCGCGGAGCCGATCCGCGCATTGCGATCGTGTCGCGGCTGTGGCCCCAGGACCTGGGCCCATACGGCTGGGTCGACTACCCGTTCGCTGAATTCTCGGACGCGGTGGATATCTGGCTGCCCCCCGCTCAGTTCTATGACGCGCGGACGATGGTCGGGGAGCGGGCCGCCGGGCGGCGGACGTGGCTTGCGGTGGACCGACCACCCTACAGCGGATCGGTCGCGGTGCACGCGCCGCCGGCGCATGTGCGGGTCCTCCCCTGGCAGGCGGATCAACTCGGTGCGGAGGTGCTGTTTTTGGGCTGCATCAACCGCTGGCCCGATGCGGCAACCCACCCGACCGCTGAGGATTGCGTCCGGGTTGACCCCAACGTACTGCTGTATCCCGGTGGACCGTTCGGCCTCGACGAACCCGTCGCGTCGGTCCGGCTGAAGCACCTGCGTCGCAGCCTTCAAGACGCTGCATACCGAACGCTCCTAAGCGAGCATGGTCTCGAACACGTGACCACGACGCTTCGGAACTCGCTTTCCCCGTATGCAGGCAGCGATGCCTGTCGGACCCATTTCGCCGACGGTCGCCCGATCGGGTGGGTTGACGATCCGGCCCTTTTTGATCTCGCCCGGGACATCATGGCTGAAGAGTTCATGAAGGCTTCGTACGACCACCGTGGGAAGGGCCGGGCACGGCGTTTTGCAAGGAGCGCAGCCTGGCGGCGGTTCATGTCCGCCACAAGACGGCTGCGTATCAATGTCGACGGGACGCGGTTTCGGCTTGGCGGGACGCGAGCCACGTGGGAGGCTGACGTTGAATGCGCATTGACGATCGTGAATCGGACGCGCGTACCCGTCGCGGGAGAGGTTCGCTTCGCCAACCTGCCGGAGGGGTGGACGGCGGCAGTGGACGGGCAGACCGTGGCATCTGTCGCCCCAAACAGCTCCCGGCGGGTCGTGCTCCGCGCGCGAGCGACCACGCTGCCGACCGGATCCGGTGTGTCTCTCTCCCTCCCGATCGAGTTCATCACCACCGAGGACGGAACGGTCCACCGGTGCGAGGCGCGAGCCTCCTGCGTCACCGCCGTCCCCGTGGACGGGAGCATCCGCATCGATGGTGATCTCTCGGACTGGCCGCCGGGCGCAGCCAACGTGGCGTTGGACTTCCGTCTGATTCCCCGGGAGCCGATCAACACGTCGGACGAGTCCGCGACGCATCCGCACAACGCGACGATGGGATTCCTCATGCGAGATCGCGAGTCCCTGTATATTGCGATCAACTGCGAGTTCGATGCTCGAACGGTCCCCTCAGCGTCGCGGCGCAACAGGGTGGTTTATGACGATTTGATCCCCGTGGGTGATGAACTCATCGAGGTGCTGATCGATCCGCTTAATACCGGCACGCGTTCACCGGCTGACCTGTACCACATCGCCGTCAAGCCGTCCGGGACGTATCTTGCGGAGAAGGGCATCCGATTCGATCCACCGTGTGGAGCGCATAAGCCCTGGCCTGCGGACATCGATGTCGCGACGCGGGTGCTTCCCGATCGGTGGACGGTTGAGCTCCGCATTCCCCTTGCCTCGTTTGAACAGGGCGCGGCGGAGCACACGACCTGGGGCTTTAATCTCACGCGGTATGACGCATCGCGGCAGGAGTTCAGTACGTGGTCGGGAGCTTCCGGCAACGCCTATGATCCGCTGTCCCTGGGGAATGTTTACCTTCCGTAACACCCCCGAGGTAGCCTGCTGGGCCCGGATCGGTTTGATTCGGCGCAACCGCACGCTTATGATTAGACGACTGCATCGCAATGGATCGGCTGGACACCCCCCTGGGGTTGCACTCCGTAGCGAGTTATCGGAGAATCAGCATGGCGCGAATGTTCCCGCCCTCTTCCCCTCAGCGCCACGCGTTCACGCTGATTGAGCTGCTCGTCGTGATGGCGATTATCTCGATGCTGATCTCGATTCTGACGCCGTCGCTGAGTCGCGCTCGTGCTCAGGCGAAAAGCGTGCACTGTCTGGCCCGGCTCCACGAGTTCGGCAGCGCGCTGGCCACCTACGAAAACATGGCCGGCGGGACCCTGCCCCCGGCTCGCTGGTTTCTGGACGAGAAGGACCTGGATTACGAGGAAGGGACCGCCGGTGCAGACGACGACGAGGCCGTGGAGTACGGTTGGGCCGAAATCCTCTTCGCCTACGTGTACCGCACGCCGGTGCGTTTGCCCATCAACTATCCGGTGCAGCGCAACATCGAGGGTAAACGGTGGGAGAAGTATTTTATCTGCGGGGCTGTCGGCGACGAGGGTGTTAACAGCGGTCACTACCGTGTATACCTGCCGGCCTGGAGTGCGGGGAGCTATACACTCGAGGCCGGCAGAATCTACGGCGAGAGCACGCGAGCGAATCCGGATCGGGCGAGTCGCCGTGAGCAGATTCATGTCAGCCTGCCGCTGATCGGTGACGCCAACGACCTTTCGGAGCGTGGCGATGGGCTGGGTAACGATGACTGCAGTTACATCGACGCCGGCGAGGCGAACTACGTCGGGTCCAATGGGGTCAACAACGGGAATCGGTTCTCCGATCGCCACTACGGCGGCACCAACTACCTGTTTCAGGATCTTCACGGTGCCTGGAAGCCAAAGCTGCGCGAGGAACTCGCCAGGGACTACGATCTGAACGGCGTCCATGACATCGATGTTTGTCCATAGACGATGAAGCTCACCGACATATTCCAGAAAACTTGCGTGTGCGTCCCATTGCAATCGACCGGCAAAAGGGCCGCCATTACCGAACTTGTTGACCTGCTCAACGAAAAGGGGCAGATCACCGATCGCGACGAGGTCTTGAAAGCGGTTCTCGACCGCGAGGAGACGCGTTCGACGGGCATCGGGCTGGGACTGGCCGTCCCACACGGCAAATCTCACGGCTGTCGCCGCCTCACCATGGCCGTGGGCAAGCCGGCGACGCCCATGGACTTCGACGCCGTCGATGGGCGACCGTGTGATCTGATCGTGTTGCTGGCCAGTCCGGTCGACAAGACAGGCCCACATATCCAAGCCCTCGCAGGCATCAGCCGTCTGTGGCAGAACGGGAACTTTCGCCGCGATGTCCTTGAGGCCAAATCCGCTGACGAGCTTTACGCCGCCATCGAGCGGAATCAGGCGTGAAAGGTCGCATGCTCAATTACCGGCGCGATTTGCTTTTGGCGGGCCTTTTCGCCTGGGCTTTTTGGGCTTCTCCTGCCATCTGCTGCAGACGTTGGAAGAATGAGACTTTGCCGGGTTTTCGTGGCTGAGCGGCCTGATCGCCGCCCTTTTTCTTGTCCGGCTTGTGCAGCGTACCGGCGGCCTCCCGCTGTTTGATGTGCTTGCGGATCAGGTACTGCTCGATCGTGCCGAACAGTGAGCTGCTCATGATGTAGAGGTTCAAACCGCTAGGCATTTTGTAAAAGATCAGGAGCATCATAATGCTCATCATCGGCATCATCTTCTGCATCATCTCCTGCTGCTGACGTTGTTGCTCGGTCGCGTTGGGATTGGGCTTCGGCTTGGGTTGCAGTTTCTGCTGGGTGTACATGAATACCGAGACCAGAATCGGCAGCAGGTTAAACGCGAGGATCTCCCACCCCAGGAGTGGTACGTGAATCGGCGAAGAAAACGTGTAGAGTGCGTCCGGTGCGGTCAGGTCCTTGACCCAGGTCAATCCGTACAAGGCCGGCTCATGCCGCATGAGGATGTTGTTGCTGAGGCTCAGATACAGCGCGATCCAGATCGGCATCTGAATCATCATGGGCAGGCAGGTGACGAGCTGGCCGGCCGGGTTGATGTTGAGCTTCATCATCTCCTGGTTTAAGCGGGCCTTGTCGTTGGCGTACTTCTTTTTAATCTCCTCGATCTTAGGGGCGAGGTCCTGCATCCGCTGCTGCATCCGAACCATGTTCACCTGCCCCTTCTTCGTGATGGGATGCAGCAGGGCGCGGGCGACGAGCACGAGAACAATGATCGCTACGCCGTAGTCATGCGCGATCAGAAACAGGCCGTTGAGCAGCCAGATCATCAGCTCGACCAGCCACGTGAACGTGCACCAACCGAAACCTTGCGAGATCTGGTAGTAGTAGTTTCGCTTGCCGTAGTCCTCCACGTTGCGGAAGGCGTCGGCGTCCTTTTCACCGAGATAAACGGCGGCCGGATAGCTGAGCGTTTTACCGGGTTCGAGGGATTCCGCCATCGTCACAAACTGCAACGTGGCGTCGTCGTCCGTGAAAGCAGAACCGTCCGCATCCAGCGCCGCGACCTCTGCGAGGTATGTCGCGTTGTCTGTTCTATCGTGTTTGAGAGGGGCGATGGTGCAAGTGAAGTAGGTGTTCGCGGTCGCCGCCCAGGAAAGTCGAGTCCGGGGATCTCCGGCCGACGGCTCATAAAGCTGGACCGGCCCGGCGCTCTTTGTGACGGCGCTCTGAGCTTTGCGCGTCCCGGCCACCCGGGTGCCGTCGTAAAGCCCCCAATCGACGTACCGGTCGTCCATCCGGGAGTATTCCCGTTTCACGCCAATTCCCCCGCCATACGTGACGATCACATGATGCGGTTGATCGGACAGGTTCTTGACGGTGATATTGGATTCGAGGTCGTGGCGCCCGAGTTTTTTTCCCTGCCGCGGCAGGGTAAAGGTGTGCGTGAGTTTCAAAGCATCTGCGTCGTCCTTGCGAATCGTGATCCAGAACGTAACGCGCTGCCCTTCCTGGGTCTCCTCGACCTCTTCCGCGTGCCACTTCTTGTCATGAAGGGCAAGATCAATGCCGTCGACGTTAATCCATTCGACGGCCAGCGACCGATAGAGCGTGCCGTCGTCTCGCGGGACCGGGGACAAAAGCCCGTAGCGCTCGTCACTACCGAGGTCCGCTGCGTGGTCGGTCATCGTAGCCGATTCGATCGTCGAACCGACGTTCGACAGCGTTAGCCGCATTCGATAGGGGCTGGGGGGGGCTTTCTTGTCGACACCGTTGGTGGGAGCCGACCCCATAAACAGTGTCTGCTCCTTCTCCGCCTCGACGGCATCCAGGGTTTCACCCGGCTGAGCCTGGCCGGGTTCGACTGGTGCAGCAGAAGTCGGTCGCAGGACCCCCTGCGACGGTGGCGTCATTTCCGCGGTGGGACCGGTCTCGGTCTCCCG